>JAPWVA010000023.1 GCA_028275245.1 Actinomycetota bacterium | reverse complement strand
TGGCGCTCTCAGTGGTCATGGTCTGGAACGCCAGGGTCCTCAGGCGGAAAACGGAGAGCTCCATCTCCCCCACCCCGGTCTTGATCTTGCGCCTCCCGGTCCCGCCTGCGGTGGTCACCCCTGCTCCCGCTGCGCTCGTAGGACCCGTGCAGATGAGCTCCTCCGCTTCCTCGTTCATGATCTCTCCCGGCACCCTCTTCAGCGCTTCCCTGGCCTGTTTGTCCACCTGCTCCCTGATCTTTCCTTCCTCCACACTGACGATGACTTTAGGATCGTTCTTAGCCCTGGTTCACCTCCTCGATCTGGTGGTTTTTTGCTTTCCAACCAGTATGAGGGAACCATGGTCACCTATCAAAGAGCGAATTTACACACAAAAGGGTACGTTATCGAATCCCCTAGGGCTGTTTCTCGCACGCAATAGTGTCTCCTCATCGATCGTGTACGTCTTATCCGGATGAGCACAATTGTTTTGATTCTCGGGTGTTGGATCATTTTTCGAACGAAGTGATAGTGGCACGAACCGTTCTTACCCTTCGCTCCGCGGTCTGGGCCAGCACCTACTGGCGAGCTGTGTGCCGGAAGATGCGGAAGTCCCAACAGATAGCGGCGCTTTACGGCGCCAGCCGTGGGTTAAAATCACCTTGACGTGAAAGAACACTCGAAGGTCTTGGCTCGCGGAAGTACCGATCTCGGGAGGTGCAGGATGAAGGAGAACATCCCCGGTTTCCAGGACTTCATCGGGCTGGGAAAAGCGGTGCTTGCGAATTTGCTCCGTTACCCATTGACCTTGAGAAAAAGGGTTTTCTGGGCCTCGGAGCCGCAGTGCTGGTTCGGCCTCACCGACCATCCCCTGGATAGGGACGGTGGACCTGTGACCGACCCCTTCACCACCTTTCGCAAGCTGCGCGCCAGGAGGGCATCTTGCGTCCTTCAGGTCCGCTTTCGGGAGAGGAAAGGCAATGCCTTTATATTCCAGGCAAAGGCATATGACGTGTACCTGCTCAGGGAGGTCAACCTCTCCACAGGTGCCCACCGTTACCGGGTCGGCCGTTGGACCCCCTTCCGGGAATGCACCCTGCGCCTGGACATTCTGCGACCCGACACCTATCGCCTGCGCCTGGCCATGGGGAAAACGGTCCCCGAGCACGACACGGAGATGGTCGTGGGGGACATCTCGACCAATCCCCGCGTGTCCTTCCAGGAGATGGAAGATAGGTATCGTCTGGGCACAGACGCCCTGTTCATCGACGTCTTCAAGTCGAACTTCCGCATAGAGATAAGGCGACCCGATGGCAGCCTTATAACGGAGACCGGAGGGAAGACGAAGAGTGAGTGGGCCCTGACCATGGATTCCTGGCCCTTGGGCTTCCTCCACGACCGGCGCACAGGTCGCACCTATGGGGTGGAATCCTTTTTGCTAAGGCCGGGGGAATGCGTGTATGGTTTCGGGGAGAAGTTCTCGCCCCTGGACAGGGTGGGACAAAACATCGGCCTCTGGAATTGTGAGGGCCTGGGAAACACCACCTGGCGGGCCTACAAGCACGTCCCCTTTTTCCTGAGCACGAACGGCTACGGCGTCTTCGTCAACGAGAGCAGGCCCATCCATTTCTGGGTGGGGACTCGTGAGATATGCAAGAACGTGATGGCTGTGGAGGGGGAGCTCATCGACTACTATCTCTTCGCAGGTAGTCCCAAGGAGATCCTGGATATCTACACAGGGCTGACGGGCAAGCCCCCGGTCTTGCCCAAGTGGTCCTTCGGCACCTGGATGAGCCGAGTCTCCTACCGGAGCCAAGAGGAAGTGCTGGAGACGGCGGCCAGGCTGCGCTCCATGGGCTTTCCCTGCGACGTCCTGAACCTGGACATCGGCTGGATGGAGGAGGAATGGAAGTGCGACTGGGAGTTCAGCCGGGAACGCTTCCCCGACCCGAGGAGCATGTTCGCCGAGCTGGAGAGGATGCATTTCAAGGTCTGCCTCTGGCAGACGCCTTACGTGCTGGACGAGCTGGATATATCGCGGGAGGCCAGGGAGGCGGGAGCCCTGGCCGAGAACCATGGCCCCTTCTTCTTCCTGATCTACCCGGCCCATGCCATAGATTTCTCGAAGGTCGAGGGGGTCAGGTGGTATCAGGACAGGCTTCGTCCTCTCTTGGAGATGGGAGCGGCGGCCATAAAGGTGGACTTCGGGGAGGGCATCGAGCGGCACATGTCCTTCGCGCGCTATTCCGGGGCGGAGATGCACAACCTATATCCCCTGCTCTACCATCGCGCCGCCTTCGAGGTCACCGAGGAGGTCAGAGGTAGGGGGGAAGGTATCGTCTGGGCGCGGAGCGCCTACGCCGGGAGCCAGAGATATCCGGTGCACTGGTCGGGCGATAATTCCAGCACCTACCAGGACCTCCTGTGCTCGCTGCGCGGGGGCTTGAGCCTGGGACTCTGCGGTTTCACCTACTGGGCCCAGGATTGCGGTGGCTTCACAGGAACCCCCGACGACAAGCTCTACGTACGCTTCACCCAGCTTTGTGTGTTCAACTCCCACATCCGCTACCACGGCGGAGGGCCCCGCTTCCGCGAACCCTGGAATTACCAGCCCTGGGCTCAGGAATTGGTGAGGAAATATCTGGAACTACGCTACCGACTCATCCCCTACATATACTCCGAGGCCCGCCGTTTCGCGCACCACGGGTGGCCCCTGGTGTGTCCCCTGGTACTGGAGTTCCCCGACGATCCCAACGTGTACCACATCGACCACCAGTACCTATTCGGGCGTATCCTGCTGGTGGCTCCGGTGCTCACTGAGGAGGACCGGCGGATGGTCTACTTCCCGGCGGGGACGTGGTTCGACTTCTGGACGGGGGAACGCTTCCGTGGTCCCAGTTGGGTGGATTATCCCTGTCCCATCGAGCGCATCCCCCTATTCCTCCGCGAGGGTTATATACTCCCCCTCGGGCCGGTCATGCAGTACGTGGGGGAGAAGTCCGTGGCCGAGGAGCTCACCCTGGTGGTGTGCCCGGGCCCCGACGGATCCGCCTCCTACGACCTGGAGGACGAGGACACCACCTACCGCTTGCGTGCTTGGCTGGAGGATGGCAAGCCGGTGGCGGAGGTAGAACCCAAGGTAGGCAGGCTCATCGTCACTGGCCCCGGCCATCCCGGGGCCGCGATATGATCTTTCCGGGCGTTCTCCCGCATGGTACCGGAGGGGCCGAGGTGAGGTTTGCGCAGTAAAACCGTCCCCGGCACATAGCCCGGGATTTGATAGCCGTGGATCCATACCCTAGGAAACCAAGACTCGACATAGCCTTCGCTTTCTGGGCAACGTGAGAAAGCCTGGACGAACCCCAGGGACTTGGGGTTGTGCTCAAGGGTGGGCCGGAAAGAGATGGCCTGCCGTGTTTTTGAAGAATGAGACATGGGGTTCCTCCAACAGGTCCGGAGGGCACGGGCGGCCGCCTTGGTCGGTGTTTTCCGGTCGCCCCGATCTTTCACTCTCCCGCTGTGATCACTGTGAGGATGGGATACGGGATGCGGAATCCCTCCTCCTCCAGGCGGCGTTTCACCGCGGAGATGGCCCGGGACTTCAACTGGGGCGGATTGTGGCTTACGGGGTCGGTCCAGAAGTAGACCCGGAGGATCACGGCGCTCTCCCCCAGTTCCTCCAGGATGGCCATGGGTGGTGGGTCGGGAAGGACCCCCTCCAGGTTCCTGAGCACCTCCTCCGCCAGGCAGGCGGCCCGCTCGGCCTCGGCCGAGTACTCCAGGGGCACCTTGAAATCGAAGCGACGCTTGCCGAAGGCGATGTTGTTGGCCACCACCCCGGAGAAGAGGGCCCGATTGGGCACGAAGACCTTCCGCCCGTCGTAGGTGCGGATGATGGTGTCCCTGACCCTGACGTCCTCCACCATCCCCTCCACGTCGCCGAAGCGCACGGCGTCGCCGATGACGAAGGGGCGTTGCAGTATGATGGTGATGCCGGCCAGGAAATTCTCGATGACATCCTTCAGGGCGAAGCCCAGGCCCACGCTCACCAGTCCCAGCGAGGCGACGAGGGCCCCTGGGTTTATGCCCATGACCCCCAGGGCCACGAAGACACCCACCACCATCATCCCGATGGAGATCAGGCGGGAGATGACCCTCACGGCATGCTCGGAGGCGCCCACCCTCCTCATGGAGCGGGAGATCACCGCCCTCAACACCCGGGCCGCCAGGTAGAAGAACGCCAGCACCGCCAGGCCCACCATCAGGTGAGGCAGGCGGTCCACGAAACTGTCCCAGACTCTCCGGAAGGCATCCGCCAGCATGTTCGCCAGGATTAACATTCGGTCATCCTCCCTTTGCTGAGTTGCCGTTTTCGTGTTCTTGGCGCCGCCCCCGCCAATCCTATACCAAGGACCGGCGGGGATACGGACGCGTTCCCTATGATTCGGACGCGTTCCCTATGGAATCTTTCTCTTTGACGGATGCCTGTCCTTCCCGCGTTCCGTTCTTGCTGGCTTGGCCCGGGAAGCTGATATCCCCCTGCGGGGCCGGAGTCCTGTAGGAAAAGCCCTTGGACTCGGGTCCGGTCGGGGATCTTGTCCCTCCAGCTCGAAGGGCTGCTACCCCTTGCCTTTCAAGTGAGCAAGACGTTTCTCCGATTCAATCTGTGACTCTTTGTCGCGGTCCCTGTACTTCCGTTCCAGGGTCCTTTTCCATGTGGATGGCGGGATGAGGTGATAAGTCAAGTTGGGAGCGGCAGAGATCGACCCCGGGGAGCTGGCGAGGCTGAGGGAGGAGGCCGACAGGGTCCTACGCCTCAATGAGGTGGAGGACGGCGAGGTGTACTACCACATGCCCTCCTGTCACCATTACCCTTCCCTTTTCGCCTGGGACAGCTGCTTTCACGCAGTGGCCATGACCCGGCTGGACCCGGAAAAGGCGGCCCGGGAGCTGGAGACCCTCCTAGCCCAGGTGGAGGAGGATGGCCGGCTTCCCCACGAGGTGCTCCTGCCCAATCGCTATTCCCATCGCTGGATGAGGGGGCTCCAAACCCGGTTGGTGAGGTGGGAATACGATGGCCGGGGGGCCTCATTCATGATCGATCCGCCGGTGTTTGGGTATGCCGCGGAAAGGGTCTTCAGGGCCACGGGGGACCTGAACTGGCTGGTGAGGATCTGGGGGAATCTGGCCAGGGCCATGGATTACTTGTTCAGGGACAGGGTTTTGGGTGGCGACGGCTTGATCTGCGTATTCCATCCCTGGGAGACCGGTACCGACATGTCCCCCCAATGCTTCCAGTTGCTGGGAATTGATGGTAGAAAGGGGTTGACGGATTCCTGGCGGGCTTTGGTCAAACCCACCTCCCTTTACGTCTTCAACTACCGGAGGGGGTGGGATCCCGCCACGCTTTTTGAGGCCGGGGAGTTCGTTCTCCGGGACCTGACGGTCAATGCCTTGGCGGCCAGGTCCTGCATGAGCCTCTCCAGGCTGGCGCTGGACCTGGGTTTGGGGGACCAGGCGGAGAGGTATGCCTCCCTCGCGCGGGGCTTGGCGAAGGCCCTGGATGAGCTTTGCTGGGACGAGGAGGAAGGCCTCTACTTCCCCCTGGCTGGAAACATCGAGCCGGTGCCGGTGAAGGTCCCCACCGCCGCCTCTCTACTCCCTGCCTTCACCGGCTTGGGCGAGGAGGGGAAGGCGAGGAGGGTGGTAGAGGAGCACCTTCTAAACCCCCGGGAGTTCTGGCAGGAGTGTGGCGTCCCCTTCAACCCCCATCACCTGCTGGAAAGTGTTCCCGGGTGGAGGGAAAGGCACCTTTGGTCGGGGCACTGCGTCTGGACGAACTTCTGTTGGATGCTCTGCTTGGGGCTGGTGGAGCGCGGGTACCCAGAAGAGGCGAGGATCCTTGCTGGGAGGGTGATCCGGATGGTCCTCCGAGAGGGCTTCTTCGAGTTCTACGACTCTCGGACAGGCGAGGGCAGGCGGATCAGTGATTTCTGTTGGCCTGCCCTGGCCCTGGACATGGCCGCGACCTGTTTCCCGGAGGAGTGGGAGAGCTCCCTTCAGGAATACCCCGGTGGGGGGCGGTAGGGAAAACGGCCCCCACAGGAAGGGCATACCAGGAATTCCCCCAGATCCTTGTTGGAAATCGTTACCACCGAGTTAAGGGCACGCTTTCTCCTGACCCTTACCACCGAGAATTCTACCTCCCGGTCACAAGTGGGACAGAAGCTGAGCTTTTTGCCCGTCTCTTCCTCTTCCAGGCGGTCGTTCATCCAGAAAGGAATGATGATGATGGCCAATTCGTTCACCTCCCACCCCTCGACCTTTCTTGCGGTGACCGCAAGCCTGGTCGCTATAGGTCGTCGAAGCCCTCCTGCCAAGGTGCACGGACTAAGAAGATGTCGCCACACCTCCCTTTTTCACGTTCTTGACCGGCAATTCAACCTGCCAAGGTGCACGGACTTAGAAGATGTCGCCACTACCTGGCTTCCTCCCACTCAGACCCCAATGCCTGTGGGTGCGACCCGGCATGGCTTGTTCCCAAATGCCGGTATGCAGGTAATGGAGGAACCTCTCCCGGACACGGGATGCGTACAGGTAGACGGGCACCATCAGGAAGGAGACGATCAGGGTCAACCAGGACTTGAACAGGACGGAGATGCCTATGTTCATGAGGGTTCTCGCCAGGATCCGCGATGATTCCCTCTGTCGGAAGGTCATGCGGGTGTCGCCCGCCCGGAAACGACTCACCCGACTGGCGTTGAGGACCATCGCCGCCAGCCATATCGCGATTCCCAACCCCAGGGCTGCTCCCAGCGGGAGGCGCATTCTCCAGCGGGAGGCGATGGATATGAGGACGCTCCCCCAAACGACGAGGAAGTGAACGGGGATTATCCAGCTGCCGTCCGACATTTTCAGCCTGCCTTCCCACCATGCCTACTCGATGTTATTCTTGTTAACGAAAGGGGGACTTGTAAAGTGCGGGGAAAAAGACCGGTGATCCGGCAGGGGGCTGGTCCTGATCCCTCGGACTTACCGGGAAGGGGCTCGTCTTCCCCGCTTCCGAGTCGTCGGAAAGGAGGGTGAGGGTTGAACAACCTCAAGGAGATCAGGCAAGACCTGGAAAAGTTGGCAGCACTAGCCAACCGCATGAAAGAGCTCGCCTCCGCTTTCCGGGGAGAGAAGGGGGAGGAGATAAGGGAGCAACTCAAGGAAAAGGGGAGAAGCGCCGGAGTCGGCGTTGGTATGGCCCTCCTGGGGGTGGGCATAGCCCTGGTGGCATCCATTTACCTGATGGTGGTGGTCATCCTCATCCTCAACCTCATCTTCGATAGATTATGGCTCTCCTCCCTCATTACCGTCTTTGGCGCCCTGATCCTCGGCGGGGTCCTGGCGCTGGTGGGAATCAGGAAGGCCAGAAACGCAGTGTCCGGCCTTCCCGCCCTGGGAGGCGGGGTCATCGAGGAGATGAAGAGGACGGGCGAGGAGATGAGGGAAACCGTCTCGAACCTCCAAGTGGCGGCGAAAAAGGAAGTGGAGGCGGGCAAGGTGAGGGCCCGGGAGATGGCGAATGCCACCCTGGAGCTCGCCCCCTACCTGCTGGGTATGTACCTGACCTTCAAAATAGTGAAGGGCACGGTGGGCCTTTTCAGGTCCCGTGACGAGGATTACTGGGAGGATTGAGATCCTTCGCCCGGTACGGAGTGAACCGGGGGCGGGGGCGGGACACCGGGCGCCATGTCCCGCCCCCGCCTTATCATCGATGGAGGAAGCCGTTTTCGCCAGTGGTTATCAAGCTCTAGTCCTGTGTGGGAAGGGACCGGGCACTGACTGCGCCCGGGGAATGCTGGGAGAGGGCGGGAAAGGCGGCGCTAGCCGGCGCGATATCCTAACAGGCGCGGTGATGGAGGATGAACTATTCTCATAGCCTTCTGGAGACTTACGAGACCTGTCCCCTGAAATACAGGCTCATCTATGCCGACAGGGTGAAGACGGAGCGAAAGAGCGTGGAGGCCTTCATGGGCTCCCTGGTACACGAGACCATGGAGTGGCTGTACAGGCAGGTCATCATGGCCAGGGTGCCTTCTATGGAAGAGGTGGAGACCTACTTCTCCCAGCGCTGGGACCGCTTCTTCCACGACGGTATCTTCGTGGCCCACCGGGAGTTCACCGCCGGTGATTACCGGGAGGCGGGCCTGAAATGCCTCCGCTTGTACTACGGGAGGTACCACCCCTTCGATTCGGGCAAGCCGATATGGTTGGAGAGGAAAGTGGTGGTCCCCATCCGGCTGGAGGACCGGCAGGCTCGTTTCGTAGGGGTGGTGGACAGGCTGGACAGCCTGGGCGGAGGGAGGTACGAGATCCACGATTACAAGACCAGCGCTCGCTTTCCTACCCTGGAGGAACTGGAGAGGGACAGGCAGCTCACCCTTTACCAGATAGCGGTGGAAAACAGCCTCCCGGGCGTACGGGAGGTGGAGCTGGTGTGGCATTACATGCTTTTCGACGAGGAATTGAGGCTTCGACGCAGCGCGGAGGAGGTGCAGCGGGTGGCCCGGGAAGCCTCTGAGCTGGTGATGGAGATAGAGAGTAGGACGGAATTCCTTCCTAGAGAGGGGGATCACTGCGACTGGTGCGAGGTTCAGGAGTTCTGTCCCAAGAGGAAGCACCTACACCTGGTGGGCTCGGTAGCCGCACCGGAGCTGGGCTACGACCGGGGAGCCCGGCTGGTGGACGAGTTCGTACGTTGGAAAGAGGCGAGGGAGGAGGCCGACCGTCAGCTCAAAAGGCTCAGGGAGGAGATATTGGAATTCTCGGCTTTCCACCAGGTGGACAACATCTATGGGACCGGGCACCTTTTGAAGATCTCCCGGGGCGAGAGGTGGAAGCTCCCTTCCGCGGGTACCGAGGAGAGGGAGAAGCTGGCGGAGTGCCTGAAGCAGATGGGGCTCTGGGATAGGGCCAGCGACTTGAGCGAGTCCAGGCTGCAGGCGGTTTTGCGGGAACTGGAGGGAAGCGAGGAGGGCAGCCTGATCCAATCCTTCCTCACCAAGGAGGAATCGGTGGCGCTGAGGGTATCCCGGAGGGTCGATACCGACGATTGAAGCCCTTGCGGGATCAGACTCCTGGACATACCCTCGCGTGAGGAGGGTTCCAGCAAGGAGGGCGTGAGGAGGGTTCCAACAAGGAGTCGGGAATCCCCGCCGCCACGGGTAGAGATAACCTCGAGTGAGGGGAGCTCAAGCCTTGTCATCATAAGCGACCCGGCTGGTGAACCTTGCCGTCCAGGGACCGTTCGCGGTGAGGAGATCCGGGGATTTCCCCTCCGGCTGGAAAAGCAAAGGGGCGGCCCCGTTCGTCACTTTCCCCGTTCCCGTCAAGACAAGGAGAGGTCTGGCCGTGGTGGGGACGTACCCTGGCCCCTGATCACGCCGAAAGGAAGCGCGCGATGGCCTGGGCCGTCTCCGCCGGGCACTGGAGAGTGAGCCCATGGCCGGCCCCCGGGATAACTTGCAGGACGGCCCCCGGAATCCTCTCGGCCAGGATGCGGGAGTTCTCCGGGGGTATGATGACGTCCTGGTCTCCGGTGATCACCAGGGTGGGGCACTGGATCCGCGGGAGGCGTTGATAACTCCCCCAACGGGCCACCGCCTCCACCTGCTTCGCATAAGCTCGAGGGGAGATGGGCGCCTTGAGGTAGAGCCGGACGAAGCCCTCCATCGCCTCGGGATGCTCCTCCAGGAATTCCTTAGGGAACAACAGCCAGGCGGTGCCGCGGGCCACCACCTCTTCAGGGATGCCGTCCTTGGGGGAGTTTATCAAGGAAAGGATCTCCGGCTC
>JAPWVA010000022.1 GCA_028275245.1 Actinomycetota bacterium | reverse complement strand
CACCGCCCCAACGTGGACATCGACACGCTGATGAAACCAGACCTGGTCGAGCACGTGATTAACCCTGTCGTTCCCGAGGAATTACGGGATAAGAACACCAAGATACTGGTGAATCCCACAGGGAGGTTCGTGATCGGGGGCCCCATGGGCGACACCGGCCTCACCGGACGCAAGATCATCGTGGATACCTACGGCGGTATGGCCCGCCACGGGGGAGGTTGCTTCTCCGGCAAGGATCCCACCAAGGTGGACCGCTCCGGTGCTTACGCCGCCCGCTACGTGGCCAAGAACGTGGTGGCGGCGGGGTTGGCCGACCGCTTCGAGATCCAGATCGCCTACGCTATCGGGGTGGCTAAACCAGTATCGGTGTCCATCGATGCCTTCGGGACGGAAAAGGTCAGCCTAGAGACCATCTACGAGCTCATCATGGAGCACTTTGACCTCCGTCCAGCCGCCATCATCAAGCACCTCCAGCTCCGCCGGCCCATATACAAGAAAACGGCGGCCTACGGGCATTTTGGCAGGACGGACAAGGACTTCACCTGGGAACGCACGGACCTGGCGGAAACCCTGCGCCGGGAAGCTGGCCTCTGAGGATACGGCGGTTCCCGGGCAGGTAATCTCCATCATGGCAGGAACCGCCCACGATCCGCTTTAATGGAGTTGAAAACCTGGCATCCGGAGGTGAGCGAGTGGCGACCCTTCCCATAAGGACCTTCGGCGACCCGGTACTGAGGGAGAGGTGCCGGGAGGTAACCCGAGTGGATGATGGGATTATCAAGCTGGTGGAAAACCTCGCGGATTCCCTTCCCCGGCCCGGGGGAGCCGGCCTCTCCGCCAATCAGATCGGGGTGCCCCTACGGGTTTTCGTCTACGAAGACGAGGGCGAGGTGATTCCATGCATAAACCCCCGTATACTTTCCACCTCGGAGGAATTGGAGGAGGGTATGGAGGGCTGCCTTAGCCTGCCCGGCATATCCCTCCCGGTCTCCCGGCACCTGCGGGTTGAGCTGGAATATCTGGACTTGGAGGGGAAGACCCGGCGGATCCAAGCGGAGGGGTGGCTGGCCAGGGTCTTCCAGCACGAGACGGATCACCTGGACGGTATCCTCATCCTGGACCGCACCGACCGGGAGAGCAAGGCCAAGGCCCTGCGGGAGCTGGAGGGAGATATCGTCCGGGACGTCATCGCGGACATCCTAGGGGGAGATTGAGACGGGGCCGCTTCCCCTAACGCTATCCCGGCTCAAGCAGGTTAAGATAACGGTGTAACGGTGCCCCGGTCCCGGCGGGAACGTGAGGGGATTCCCGCAATCTCCCCGGAAAAGTCATGATTCAGGCGATATCGACGCAGTCTGTCGGGCTGGTGGTGAAGGGGGTTGTTTTCAGCGCCTTGAAATACCTCTTCTTGGGCAACGGCGATTATGCCGTCAGGGTGCTACGGCACCTGCGGACAGGGGTGCCGCCCTTGCTGGTCATGACCTTTCCCCCCAAGCCCAGGGGCAGAGGGAGAAAGCTCATGCCATCACCGGTGCGGGAGGCGGCAGAACAACTAGGGATACCCTTCCTTGAGAGGGACCGCCTCGAGCGGCTGGATCTAAACCCGTTGATCCGCGAGCTGGAGCCATCCATCGTGCTGGTGGCCGATTACGGCCGCCTCGTGGGCCAGGAGCTCTTGGGAATGCTCCCCGGAAGGTGGCTCAACCTGCACCCCTCCCTGCTACCGCGCTGGAGGGGTCCTGCCCCCATCCGGAGGTGCCTCATGGCGGGCGACACCGAGACCGGCGTCACCTTGATGGTCATGAACGAGCACCTGGACGAGGGGGACGTTCTGGAGCAGGTCCGGGTAGAGGTGGAACTGGAGGACGACTACCTTTCCATGAGCGAGAAACTGGCAGCGGCGGGCGCCAAGGCCTTCCACGAGGTTACCCCCCTTTACCTCCAGGGCAAGCTCCAACCCTGCCCCCAGGTGGGAGAAGCTTCCTATGCGCCGGCCGTGAGGAAGGAGGAAAGCCTGCTGGACTGGAGGAACGATGCCCTTTCCCTTCATCACCGAGTGAGGGCTCTCAACCCGGGGCCGGGGACCTATACCTTCTTCCGGGGAAGGAGGCTGAAGATCATCCGGACTGTTCCCCATCTGGAGGAGGAAGGGGCCGACATCGGGGAATTGGTCACCGATGGGCGAAAGCTCTCGGTGGGAACCGGCCGGGGCCTGCTGGAGTTGCTGGTCCTTCAACCGGAGGGGAAAAGGGCTATGACGGCGGAGGAATTCCTGAGGGGATACCGGCCCTTGCCCGGGGAAAGGTTGGGATGATGGCCTGTCGGAACCATCAGTAAACCTCCCGCATCAAAGCGAACCGGTCCACACCAGGATCCATGGGAAGAGATCGCCTATAAACGGGATCCTAAAGGGGCTGCCTGAGGCTTTCGCTCTGGGTGCGACGACAGGTACGTCCGCCGTGACAATCCCTGAAACGGTGTCCCCGGGAAGGAATCGTTGGGTTGATCCTCATAGTGGGAGGAGTTATGGGGCGTGAAAGTCCCTGAAATGGTGCCCCCGGGAAGGAACCCCATACTGACCGTGGGAGGATGAGTCGTTATGGGGAAGGTCGAGGAGTCGCGCGAAAGCCACGAGGAACCGCGCCTGGGGGAAGGGCCTGCCAACCCCCGGCAGCTGGCCTTCAAGATCCTGTGCCGGGTACACCGGCAAGGGGCATATCTCAACTTGCTCTTGCGTTACGGAATGCCCCCGGGGAATATGGATCCCAGGGACCGGGCTCTGGTATCCGATATCTGTTACGGGGTTGAAAGGTATCGTAACACCCTGGATTTCACGATCTCGAAACTCTCCTCCCGGCCCCTCTCCAGGATCCACCGGGACCTCCTGGAATTCCTGAGAATCGGGGTTTACCAGCTGGCCTTTACCGACATCCCGGCCTATGCAGCCATCCACGAGACGGTGGAGGCCGCCAAGGGTCACCTGCACCGGGGAAACCTGGGTTTTCTCAACGCCTTGCTGAGAAGGGCGGCGGAGCACCCCACTGCGGCCGCTCTGCCAGGAGTGGATAACCTGCGGGAGTACCTGGAGATCACCCTCTCTTATCCCCGATGGCTCGTGGACTACGTTCTGGAGCTATACTCCCCGGTGGATGCCCTGGAGCTTTTCCGTGCCCAGAACCGCAAGGCCGGGCTGACCCTCCGATGCAACACCTACCGCACCGACACCCAGAGCTTGCTCTCCCGCTTGAAAGAGGCGGGCGGGAGAGGAAGGCCCTCCCAGGTCTTTGGGGACGCCCTGGAGGAAGTGGAACTCCCCTTCGAAGTACTGGTGGCGTTGATAGGAGAGGGGCTTTGCCTGGTGCAGGACCTGGCTTCCATGGCGGTATGCCGGGTGGTGGACCCGGGTCCGGGAATGCGGGTCATAGACGCCTGTGCCGCACCGGGAGGCAAAACGGCATACCTTGCGCAGCTGGGCGGCCCGAGTTGCCGGGTCGTGGCAGTGGACCTGAACACCTCCCGCCTAAAGGCTCTGGAGAAGACGGTAAGTCTCCTGGCCTTGGAGAACGTGGAGATCATTCCCGGGGATGCCCGACGCCTGCGGGACTTGGCCGGAGAAGCAGATGCCGTCCTAGTGGACGCCCCCTGCAGTGGGCTGGGAACCCTGTCCCGGAACCCCGACCTCAAGTGGAGAAGAACGCCCGAGGACCTGCCCCGCATGGGTGACTTGCAACTGGAGCTGCTGCTGGGGGCAGCGGGGGCGGTGAGGCCGGGAGGACTGCTGGTCTACTCGGTCTGCACCTACTCGGAGGAGGAGACGGTGAAGGTGGTGGAGGAGTTCCTCGGTCGCAGGCCGGACTTTTCCCCGGAGGACATCGCGCCCTTCTTGCCGCCGACATGGAGGGAGGATTCCCACCGGGGAAGCGTGCAGTTGCTACCCCACCGCCACGGGACGGAGGGGATGTACATCGCCCGTTTGCGCCGGTCCCCGTAAAAACTTTGCCGCGGTATATTGAGAAAGTTATATAACATGTATATAATTACACCGGCCCGGCTGAAGGATCGTTTTGTCACACCCCCGAACTATGATGGGATAGGCGAAGGCGTGGAAGATCCCGGCGATGGGAGGAGGTAGAAGTGGATAAGCAGAAGGCCCTTGAGATGGCCCTTGCCCAGATAGAGAAGCAATTCGGCAAGGGCTCCATCATGAAGCTGGGGGAACACAACCAGCGTTTCCAGGTGGAGGTCATCCCCACCGGCGCCCTCTCCCTGGATATCGCCCTTGGCATTGGGGGCCTGCCCCGGGGAAGGATAGTGGAGATCTTCGGCCCCGAGTCCTCTGGCAAGACCACCGTGGCTTTGCACGTGATAGCGGAGGCCCAGAAGAGGGGGGGCATCGCCGCCTTCATCGATGCGGAGCATGCCCTAGACCCCGCCTACGCCAAGGCCCTGGGGGTCAACGTGGACGAGCTCTTCATCTCCCAGCCGGACACTGGCGAACAGGCCTTGGAGATCGCTGAGATGCTGGTGCGCAGCGGGGCCTTGGACGTGATCGTCATCGACTCGGTGGCCGCTCTGGTTCCCCGGATGGAGCTGGAGGGAGATATGGGCGACTCCCACGTGGGCCTGCAGGCCAGGCTCATGTCCCAGGCCTTGAGGAAGCTGGCGGGGACTATCAGCAAGTCCAATTCCATTGTCATCTTCATAAACCAGCTGCGGGAAAAGATCGGGGTGATGTTCGGGAGCCCGGAGACCACGCCCGGGGGAAACGCCCTCAAGTTCTACGCCTCTGTGAGGCTGGACATCCGCAAGATCGAGAGCATGAAACAGGGAAACGACGTGGTGGGCAACCGGGTGAGGGTCAAGGTAGTGAAGAACAAGATGGCGCCCCCCTTCAAAAAGGCGGAGTTCGACATCATGTACGGCAAGGGCATCTCTCGGGAGGGAAACATCTTGGACCTGGCGGTGGAACACGGCCTGGTGAAGAAGAGCGGCGCCTGGTACACCTACGGCGACGAGCAGCTGGGCCAGGGGAGGGAGAACGCCAAGCAGTTCCTGGCCGAGAACCCCGAGGTGGCGGAACGCCTGGAAAGGGAGCTTAGGTCCCGCCTGGGATTGCATTCCCCGACCGAAAAACCGGAGGTGGAAAAGGGGCAGGAAAACGGCAAGGCCCCCCAGGATATGCCCAGAAGGAGGGAGCTGAGCGCCCTGGGGAGTTGAGGGGACGGGTTAATACCCCGGGCGAAGGTCGGTTATTATAACCGCATGGCTGTTTAATGGGCTTCTTTCGCCCGCCGGGAGGGCCTGCGGGAAGCCTGGGTAAAGGAACAACCTCAAAACCCCGTTTCCATCCGGCCGGTTTAAAAAGGTCGCCATATCCTGTAAAATCTACTTGAAACGGGAGACGGCGGCTTTAGGCTGACCGGACCAAATAACCGTTAAGTCGCCAAGGTGACCTGTTAACCCACGGCCGTGAGCCGTTTGAGATAAAAGTCCAGAAGGCGACAAATAAAGCTAAAGTAGAGCCTAAAGCCGAGGGAACTCGGCTTTTTTGCTTAATTCCCGGAAATTACCGACCGGCTAAGATAAAGGACCGGTGCGTGGAGAGGAGCGTCGCGCGATGGGAACCATGACCATAAAGGGAAGGAGGAGTGACGATGGTGGTTTACATAATCATCGCCCTGCTATGTCTTGTCACGGGCTTGGCGGGAGGATACCTGTACCGGAAACTGCTGGGTGAGTCCAAGATCAGGTCGGCCGAGGAGGAGTCCAGGAGGATCCTAGCAGAGGCGGAAAAGCAGGCTGAGGCCAAGAAGAGAGAGGTCCTGCTGGAGGCCAAGGACGAGATCTTCACCCTTCGCAACGAGGCGGAGAGGGATATAAAGAACCGCCGGGCCGAGCTCCAAAAGCTAGAGAAAAGGCTGCTCCAGAAGGAGGAACAGCTGGATGCCAGAGCCGGTGCCCTAGAAAGACGGGAGAGGGAGATCGAGCGCCAGGAGGGTGAGATAGAGAGGATCAAAGGAGAGCTGGAACGGCTCCGGGAGGAAGAGCGGGAAAAGCTGGAACGGATCGCCGGGATGAGTCGCGAGGAAGCACGGGAATACCTCCTGAGGCAGGTGGAGGAGGAGTCCAAGAGGGAGGCAGCCCAAATCCTAAAGAAGATGGAGATGAGGATACGAGACGAGGCTGACAAGAAGGCCAAGGAGATAATAGCCAGCGCCATCCAGAGGTGTGCCTCAGACCACGTAGCCGAGACCACGGTCTCGGTAGTCACCCTTCCCAACGACGAGATGAAGGGAAGGATAATAGGACGGGAGGGTCGCAATATCAGGACCTTCGAGACCCTCACCGGGATAAACCTGATCATCGACGATACCCCCGAGGCGGTAATCCTCTCCAGCTTCGACCCCATCCGCAGGGAGATAGCCCGAAAGACCTTGGAGAGGCTCATCGCCGATGGCCGCATACAGCCTGCCCGCATCGAGGAGATGTACGAAAAAGCTAAAGCTGAGGTTGAGGCTGAGATCAAGGAAGTGGGCGAGCAGGCGGCCTTCGAGGCGGGCATCCACGGCCTCAACAGCGAGATGATCAAGGTGCTGGGGAGGCTCAAGTTCAGGACCAGCTACGGTCAGAACGTGCTCAAGCACTCCCTGGAGGTGGCCCACCTGGCGGGTCTCATGGCAGCCGAGTTGGGCACCGATATCAAACTAGCTAAAAGGGCAGGACTTTTGCACGACATCGGGAAGGCCATTGACCACGAAGTGGAGGGCTCCCACGCCATTATCGGTGCGGAGCTGGCCCGGCGCCTAAAGGAGAGCGAGGAGATAGTCCATGCCATCGCCGCTCACCACGGCGAGGTGGAGCCCCAGACCATCGAGGCGGTACTGGTGCAGGCAGCCGATGCCATCAGTGCTGCCCGTCCGGGGGCCCGCCGGGAGACCCTGGAGAGCTATATCAAGCGACTGGAGAAACTCGAGCGCATCGCCGACTCCTTTGAGGGCGTGGAGAGTTCCTACGCGCTCCAGGCGGGACGGGAAATCAGGGTGATGGTTAAATCCGACGTCATCGATGACCTGGGCTGCGTGACCCTCTCCCGGGAGATAGCCAAGCAGATCGAGGAGGAGCTGGAATATCCCGGCCAGATCAAGATCACCGTAATCCGGGAGAAGAGGGTGGTCGACTACGCCCGGTGACTCCCGGACGAGGGAGGTGTCACATGAGCCTCTAGAAACCCCGGCCCCTGGGTCGGGGTTTTCGTTTCCCGCAGGGCGTCGGTGAAGCTAGGACTGCCCCTTGTCTCGACCCACCATCCCGGAAGATGGCCCGCCCACAGCCCGCGGCACCCCTCCTGGGCCTCGATTCCGCCTTCCGCGGGAAGTAAGCGGCCCGTTGCTATAATTGACCCGTGGGACCAGGACCAGGAGGGGATTACCGGTCGTTCCGGGGTTTACGGGAAAAGAGGGCTCGTGCGGGATAACGACGATCTCGTCTCCTTCGTGCGCATGCTGGCCGATCCCCAGACCTTCACCGTGGAGGAGGACCTGGGCTTCGGCTTTGTGAAGCTGCGGGTGACGGAGGCCGAGAGAAGGCAGGCCCTCCAGGACATCCGTAGCGTGGAGGATGTGGTGAAGGAGCTGGTGCGTAACTCCCGGGACGCCGACGCCTCCCGCATCTTCATCGCTTTCCAAAAGGAAAGGGACCGCTGGCGCCACGTCACCGTCATCGACGACGGAAAGGGCATCCCCGCCCCCCTCCACCGACGTATCTTCGAGGCCAGGGTCACCTCCAAAGCCAAGGATGTGGAGAGGGATGTGTTTGGCGTCCACGGGAGGGGAATGGCCCTTTACTCCATAAAGCACGTAGCGGAAGAGGCGGTGCTCGTCCACTCCCAAGAGGGGAGGGGTACCGCCATCCGAGTGAAACTGGACACGGAGAAGGTGCCCGAGAGGAGGGACCAGTCCACCTTCCCCAGGGTGGAGGAGACCGACGGGCAGGGGCCGGAGATCACGGGAGGCCCCCACAATGTGCTGCGCCACTTGGTGGAGTTAGTCCTGGAAAAGCCCTCCCTCCAGGTCTTTTTGGGTTCCAACGCGGAGGTTCTATCCACCCTCTACCAGGACTCTCTGGACCTCCTCGAGAGGGGCCGAGCCGAAGGAAGGAGGTGGCCCCTCTGGGCAGAGCTGGGGCGGCTCAAGGAAGGGCGAAGGCTGAGGGAATACGCCGAGCTACGGCTGGGGCTCACCGTCTCCGACCGCAACAGCTTCCGCATCCTGGACGGCGAGATTCCCCGGCTAAGGAGCATAAACGAGATGGTGGAAAGGGGGATGCCCTGCCTGAGCCTGAGGAAAGTGAGGGTAGCGGTGGAAACTTACCGGGGCAGGGAGGAGAACCTGGTCAGGAGGATCGACCGGGAGGCCTTGGGCCAGATCCTGCGGGGCGTGGACGAGATCCTGCGGGGTGTGTGCTCCCGTTACTTCCTGCAGGTGCTGAACCTGGAAGTCAAGCGGAAGAAGAACCGCCTAATCATCTCGGCCGTGGTGGGGGAGGACGGGGAAGGGGAGTGATACCCATGGCACCGGAAGGGAATATGCGGGCGATGCCCTCATCCCCCCGGGAAAACGAAGAAAAGTAAAGCGACCGGGTTATTGCGCCCGCCCCGTGGGAAAAATGAAATGTATAATTAAAATGTATGATTATGAACATAGAATACGGGGATAACTCAGGGAGGCAGCCATGCCGCAGAACAGAGGGATTAGGAGGGGAACCACGAAGATGGAAGTGCTCAAGGTATCGTCCAAGTCCAACCCGAATTCCGTCGCTGGGGCACTGGCCGGCGTCATCCGCGAGACGGGGAGCGCGGAGATCCAGGTCATCGGGGCGGGGGCCCTCAACCAGGCCATAAAGGCCATCGCCATAGCGAGGGGTTTCGTGGCTCCCAGCGGGATCGACCTGGTGTGCATCCCCGCCTTCACGGACATCATCATCGACGGGGAGGAAAGGACCGCTATCAGGCTTTCGGTGGAATCTCGCTGAAGCCGCGCTGCCGCTGAGACGAGGTGAGGCCGATGTCAGTGTTGAAAGGGATTTTTTTTGTCCTGCTCATATTGGGCTTCCCGGTGCTCACCCTTTTCCTGGTTCGCCTAACCTTGAAGCTGGGCCGCGGCCTGGACCAGTTAAATACCATGCTAGAGGATGCCCGGCCCCGCCTAAACCAGGCCCTCAACGAGCTTCTCAACGGGATGGACGCCGTCAACAGCCAACTGGAGCGGGTCAACCAGGTGACACTGGACGTGGAGAGGAGCATATCCCACCTGGAGGCTGCCGCCGCCAGCCTAGAAAAGACTCTTTCCTCGCCCCTGGCCAAGGTGGGGGGCATACTGGGGGGGTGGCTCTCCCTCTCGTTGGTCATGAAGAGGGTCTTCCGACGTCGCTGAGGTAGGACCGTGGATCTGGCCCTTTCCAACGCCTCGCTCTTCTCCTTCCCCGTGGACCGCTTCTTCGCTCTAGCCCGCAAGGCCGGCTTCACCCGGGTGGAGGTGATGGTCACCCGGGACCCACACACTCGTGATCCCCGGGTCCTCCAACGACTGGCCCGGGATAACGGTATACGTATCACGAGCATCCATGCGCCCTTCCTTTGGGCCACCAAGAAGGTCTGGGGATATTACCGCGAGAAGGTAGAAAGGTCGGTGGAGCTCGCCCAAGCAGTGGGGGCGCAGGTTGTGGTAGCCCACCTCCCCTACCTCTGGGACCTGAGTTACGCCCGGTGGCTGGAAAGCGGTTTCCGGGAATATTCGCTCCGCTGCCCGGTCACTGTGGCATTGGAGAACTCCATCGCCCCGCGATTGGGCCTGCCCCTCCCTTTGAGCCGCTTCCACGGACCGGAAAAGCTGCTCAAATTCCCCCACCTGGTCTTCGATACCAGTCACTTCGCCATGTCCGGTCGGGACATCTTCCGCATGTGGGAGCTTCTCGGGGAGAGGGTAGTCCACGTGCACCTATC
>JAPWVA010000020.1 GCA_028275245.1 Actinomycetota bacterium | reverse complement strand
AGGTAATCGGGTTTTCTTCCCGATTTGCGCAGGCAAGCCAAGGCCTCCAGGCCGATGCTTCCCAGGAGCTTCTTGGTGCCGCCTATCTCCCTTTCCAGGAAGTCCTTGTCCACTGCCCGGGATCCGCCCTCCTCGATGGTGGGTACCTGGAGTAGCCTCACGGTTCCCTTTTCCAGGGGTATTATTCCCTCTATCCCGGTGACCCCCACGTCCTCGCCCCGGGAGGCCGAGCACGTCGCGATGGCCCGAGCACCCTCGCCGGTGGCCGGCACCGCGTAGAGCAGGCCGTTCCTCATCACAAGGCTCAACTCCTGGCCCTCCCGGATGTTGGCACCGGCGATGGCGGCACAAGTGGTGATCCCGGTGACGGCCCTTCCTACTCTTTCCAGGTAGAAGGAGAGGTGGCGATAAGCCCTCAGTATCCAGTCCACCCCTTCCCGCGTCACCCGGTACTTGGACCTGCCGTATTCCTTCACCAGGCCTTCCCGCTTGAGCTCCTGGAAGTATTCGGAAATGGCCTGGTTGGTCAGCTCCAGTTTCCGGGCGATGTCCTTCTGCTGGACGTTCGGCTGATTCTCGGCTATTTCAACCAATATCTGGAACTTTACACTGAGGTTGCGCTGCTTCAGGATGTCCATGGCCTCCTCCTTCGCGCTCTCCCATTTTAAGGCAGGCGAGATCCCTTTCGCAAAGCATGTACTACATCGGCACCAGGGCGCCCTCCCGCCGCGGCTGATAAAATATAGCCGGATCTGGAGGGGCTGAAGGAAAGGAGACGGCTTTGGAAGAGGAACTGGTCAATCAGTGCGTGCGACTATGGGAAGAACCCCTGTCCCACATGGCCCGCATCCGCGAGCAGGGAGGAAGACCGGTGGCCTATTTCTGCAGCTATGCCCCGGAGGAGATCCTGCACGCCGCGGGACTCACCCCGGTCAGGCTCCTGGGATCCATGCGCACCATAACCCACGCTGATGCCCACCTGCAAGCCTACTGCTGTTCGGTGGCCAGGACCGATCTGGACATGGCCTTGGCGGGAGAGCTTTCCTTCTTGGAAGGCGCGGTGTTTGTGCAGACCTGCGATACCATGATGCGCCTCTCGGACATATGGCGGCGGAATACCGGCTTTCCTTTCCACGGGGACCTGGTGCTGCCGGTGCGCATGGGGGAGGAGATATCCCTTCCCTTCATGGTCCGGGAGGTGGGGAGGTTCAGAAGGCAGGTGGAGGAGTACCTCGGCTCACGCTTGGAAGATGAGGCCCTGTGGGAGAGCATACGGGTTTACAACCGGAACCGGGCCTTGGCGGAGGAGGTCTACCGCCTGCGCAGTGAGAACCCAGGACTGGTGGATGGGCTTTCCGCCGCGGCGGTGCTCACAGCCGGCTTCTGGATGAGGAAGGAGGAACACAACGCCCTGCTGGAGAGGTTCCTGGAGGCGGCGCGAGAGGGGGTGCCGGAAGGCGAGCCTGCCGCAGTCCAGCTCCTGGTCACCGGGAGCGTGTGCACCACCCCTGACCTCTACCGGCTCCTGCGGGAGCTGGGCGCCGACGTGGTGGACGATGACCTCTGCTCAGGGCACCGCTACTTCGACTGCCCTGTGGAGGACGAAGGCTCGCCGGAGGAGGCCCTGGCGGCCCGGCTGTGGAGGAGGGTGAACTGTCCGTCCAAGCACCAGTCCCTGGAGGACCGTGCGACCCGGTTGGTGACACAGGTGAAGGAGAGCGGGGCCGAGGGCGTGATCTTTTACCTGCAATCCTTCTGCGAGCCGCACCTCTTCGATGTGCCTTATCTCAAGCGGAAGCTCCAGGAAGAGGCTGGAGTCCCGTCTCTGGTGCTCGAGACCGAGCTCCAGTCATTCTCCCGGGGCCAGCTGAGGACGAGGCTCCAGGCATTCATCGAGACCATAGCGGGCGTTTGACTGAGGAACCATGGCCACCAGGAGGTTGAAAGTGAACGGTAATCGGGAAAGGCAGGAAGGTGACGACCGCGAGCGCAGGAGGATAAAGTCCACCGCAGCCATGCGCGACCTGATGCTCAAGTATTACATGGAGGCCAAGGCGGCGGAGGGCACGGAGAAGAAGATCGCCTGGATAACCTCAGGGGGGCCCGTGGAGCCCCTTATATGCTTCGACGTGATCCCCGTGTATCCGGAGAACCACGGGGCCATGTGCGGGGCGGCCCACATGAACGTGGAGCTGTGCGAGGTGGCCGAGGGGATGGGCTTTTCCCGGGACCTCTGTTCCTATGCCCGGGGCGATATCGGAAGCGCCGTCACCAAGGGCGGTCCCATCGGGGGGTTACCCCGGCCGGATTTCCTGGTCTGCTGCAACAACATCTGCAACACAGTGCTCAAGTGGTACGAGGAGCTCTCCCGCTTCTTCGGGGTGCCCCTGTACATCTACGACACCCCCTTCGTCAGGGGCCCCCTTCCCGATCACACAAGGGACTTCGCCGTGAGGCAAATGGAGGAATATATCGCTTTTCTCGAGAGGATGACCGGGAAGGAGTTCGACGAGCACAGGTTCCTGGACGTGGCGGTCAAATCCTTCGCCGCCATCAGCCTGTGGGCCCAGATCCTCTCCTGCAACACCGCCAGGCCGGCGCCCATGACCTGTTTCGATGCCTTCATCCTCATGGCTCCCATCGTGACCCTACGGGGGACCCAAGAGGTGGTGGACTTCTACGAGGGGCTTCTCCGGGAGATGAGGCAAAGGGTGGAGGAGGGGATAGGCATCCTCCCCGCCGAGCGCAGGAGGCTGCTCTGGGATAACATCCCCATCTGGTACGAGATGAGGAACTTGGGGCGGCTGTTCATGGAGCTGGAGACCTGCCTGGTGGCGGATACCTATACCAACGCCTGGACCTTCGAGGGCGTGGACCCGGAAAGGCCCCTGCAATCCATGGCCGAGGCCTACACCGAGGTGTACCTCAACATCAACCTGGAACGCATGTCCGACCGGCAGGTTAGCCTGGCCGAGAAGTTCCAGGTGGACGGGATGGTGATGCACTCCAACCGCAGCTGCAAACCCTATTCCCTAGGCCAATATGACTTGGCCAGGGAGTTCACCCGCCGCACGGGACTCCCGGTACTGATCATCGAGGCGGACCACACCGACTCGCGTTGGTACCACAGGACGGAGGTGGAGGGAAGGATCAGGGACTTCGTGGAGAACCTCCTTTAGGGGAACCTTTGATGGTGGCCGTACTCGGCGAGGGCGAGGGAAGGGGAAAGGCATGGCCGTACCCGGTGGATAACGGCCGAGGAGGGCCGTGTGAGGAGGCATGAGATGACCGTTTCGTGCTGGCCCACCGGGGGTATCGTGGAGGAGTGGTTCGAGGACAGGCTGGAGAGAGCCTACCAAGGGCGTTACGCCAACCTGTTAGAGGTCTTCCTGGAAGGGATTTCCATCGACCCAGAAGGTGAGATCTTCTTCTTCCCCGAAAGCGGGGAAAGGTACTCCCGGGCGAGGCTCTTGGAGGAAGTGCAAAGACTCGCCCATTCCCTGGTCCACCGCCTGGGGGTGGGCAGGGGAGACCGCGTGGCCATCATCCTCCCCAATGGACCAGAGCTCTGCGTGAGCTACCTGGCCACGGCCTGGGTGGGAGCGGTGAGCGTGGTGGTGAGCCCGCGACTGGGCCCTGAGGAGATCGCCTTCCAGCTGAGGGACTCGGGTGCCGTGGCGGCCGTCATCGATCGGGAAAGGTGGGAAAGGGTCGGGGAGGCCTGCCGCCGGGTGGACACCCTGAAGAACCTGGTGATCGTGGGAAACGGGCCGGGAGAGGGGTTTTCCTACGGAGAGCTGCTGGCCAGGGGGAGGACGGGGTATGGGCCCGCCATGCCCGGCGAGGGCGAACTCTGCAGCATACTCTACGTGGCAGGCTCAGCGGGCAGGCTCCGGGGGGCCATGATAACCCACCGGAACGTGGTAACCAACGCCATGTGCCTACTGGACCTACTGCCTTTGATCTTCCCAGGAATGAGCGGCAAGGAGGATCTCCCGCGCGTAAAGGCGATGATATGCCTACCCCTTTACCACGTGACCGCCCTTCATACCCTTCTGAACCTCTGCCTGCTCGGCGGAAGGGGGGTAGTCCTCCCCTCCTTCCGGGCTGAGAGCGTCATCGATTGGATGGTAAAGGAGGAAGTGAACTTCTTCGTGGGGGTCACAGCCATGTTCTGGCTTATGCGAAGCCAGCCTTCTTATCAAAGATTGCGGGAGGGGGGGAAACTGAAGGTCATATACCAGGGAGGGGCTTCCATGCCCCCGGAGTTGGGTAGGGTGCTCTCGGAGGATTTCCCAGGGGCGGTGGTGGGAAACGGATACGGGATGACGGAGACGGCTTCCATTGCCGCAGGCTCCCTTCTTCCCCCGGGGAAGGTGTTGGAAAAGGGCGGTTCCATCGGCTTTCCCACCCCTCCTACCCTCTTCAAGGTGGTGGACGATGGCATGAGGGAGCTACCGCCGGACCTGGCCGGTGAGCTGCTCATCAGTGGTGCCGGGGTGTGCCGGGGTTACTGGAGGACCTCCGAGGGGATGGAACGCTCCTTCGTGACGGACGAGGACGGCAGGCGCTGGATCCGGACAGGGGACCTGGTGGTGCGAGACGAGGACGGTTACTACACCGTGGTGGGAAGGAAGAAGGACATGATATTGCGGGGCGGGGAGAACGTGTACTCCGCCGAGGTGGAGAACGCCCTCCTCTCCAACCCCAGCATCCTGCAGGCGGCGGTGGTGGGCGTACCCGATCCCATCCTGGGGGAGAAGATCAAGGCGGTGGTGGTCCCCATGCCGGGTCACCGGGTGAGCCCCGAGGATATCCGCCGCTTCTGCCGGGGGAAGATCGCCGACTACAAGGTCCCTGACGTGGTGGTGGTCAGCCGGGAGCCCCTTCCCACCAACCCCTGGGGCGAGGTGGAAAAGGACGCCCTGAGGGAACTGTGAATGGCCCGCCCCAGGGATCAGCTCGATCTCATTGTTTGGCTCTACGATGTGGAAAGGTCTGAGGGAACTGTGAATGGTCCCCCCAGGGATAAGCCCTCTGAGCTACTTGCCTTGCGACGCGTTCGGCAGTCGGTGGAACTGATTGGCGCGGGCGAGGCAGTTCAGGGCCTCTCCCATCCCGGTGAAGGTGGGTATGCCCTTTCCGTGCAGGAATGACCTCAGCTCGCGGAGCAACCTTTCCCGCTCCAGGTCATCGGGGCCCGTGGCCCGGTTGTAGAGCACAGCGATAAAGGCCTTGCGCGTCGCCTCCGCTACCTCGGCCAGATGCGAAGCCATCTCTCTCACTCCCTCGCCCACCAGGTCGTAGGCGAAATTGACCGCCATGTCGAATACGACCACCTCGACCCCGGGATCGGGGGCCGCCGCCAGCAGTATCTCCCAGAATAGTTCAGGCCGGACCGCGGGAGTGCCCATGTCCAACGGATTTCCCACTGCCGCCCCGGGGTAGCCCAGCAGGGCCCGGAGCCTTTCTTCTGTTTCCGGTTGCAGGGCGGGAAGGACCAGGCCGACTTCCCCTGCCAGGTCGGCCGCCCAGGTCCCCAGGCCTCCCCCTCCCCCGACGAAGAGGATCCTCTTGCCAGGATTGGGGCCTAGGTGCTGGATGATGGAGAGGATGCCGCAAGTCTCTTCCACCCCCCGGGACTCGGCCACACCGCATTGCCGGAGTATCCCCTTCCACAGCCAGGGGGAGCCCGCCAGGGACCCTGTATGGGAGGCAACGGCCCGGGCAGAGGCCTCCGTCTTTCCCACCTTCCATATCACCACCGGCTTGCGGGATGCGACGTCCTTAAGGACTCGGAAGAGCCTTCGCCCGTCCCTCGTCCCTTCTAGGTAGCAGGCCACGGCGGATGTACCGGTATCCCCGCCGAAGTAGTCGAGGAGGTCGGCCTCATCCACGTCGCAGGCGTTGCCGTAACTCACTATGGCCCTGAACCCCAGGCCCAGGTCTTTCCCCAGCCTTCCCACGTGGGCAGCGTAGCCCCCACTCTGCGATATGAAGGCCAGCGGACCCTCCTCCCGCGAGAAGTCATGGCCCGGGAGCAAGGCGAGGCCACTGCGGGGGTTGTAGATCCCGAAGCAGTTGGGTCCGATGATGCGGAACCCGCCCCGGCGTGACAGCTCCAGGGCCCTCCTTTCCAGCTCCATCCCCTCCGGCCCCGCCTCCCGGAAGCCGGAGGCCAGGATGACCACCCCCTTCACCCCCAGGGAAGCGCATTCCTCCAGCACCCCTAAGGCCCGGTGGGCTGGAATGGCAATATATACCAGATCAGGGGCTTCTGGTAGATCGGAGAGGCTAGGGTAGGACGGAAGGCCGAATATCTCCCTTTCACCTGGGTTGACCGGGTATATCTTCCCTTTGAACCCGAACTCGAGTTGGGACCTCAAAAAGAGGGAGCCGAACTTCATCGGCTTCTCAGAGGCTCCTACCACCGCCAGGGAGCGGGCGTTGATGATGGCGTCCAGTGATCTTGCGTCGGTCATGTGGCAACTATTTCCTTGCGGTTCTTGTTCCATTCTACTTTTCCCTGGCCCTGGATCACTCGCGCTTAGCTTGAATCCAATGGAAATCCCCAGGACCCGTGGAGCTGGTCACGGGGCTGTCCTCCCAGGCGCGTGCTATAATTTTACCATGTCTCGAAGGCTCAAAATCGCGAAATTAACAAGTGAAGAGATAGATTCCCTTCCCCGGGACCGCACCTTGTTCACCATGGTCGTGAGCCCCCTGGAGGTGCACGGCCCCCATCTCCCCCTGGGGACCGACGTCTTCGTGGCGGAGGAGATCAGGGAGCGGTGCTCCGAGGCCCTGCTCTCCTCAGGAAGGGTGGATTTCCTGGTGGAGTTTCCTGCCTACTGCTTAGGGAGCGACACAATACCGGGCTCGGTGGAGATGAATCATCGGGCGATTTACCATCTTCTGCTGGGCACCGGTGAGTTCCTCTCCGAAAGGGGCTTCCGCTACCTGCTCGTACTGGACAACCACGGAGGGCCGCGGCACCAGATCGGCATCGCGCGAGCAGCACGCGGGCTCCGCAAGAAGGGGTTCTGTCTCATTGCGCCCTTCCTCGATTTTTACAGGAAGATGGTGGAAATGGATGAGGAGCTCCGGAAAAGGTTGGACGCCGGTCCAGGCAAGATGGGCGATGTACAGGACTGCCACGCAGGACACAACGAGACTGGCTTGGTGCTCCGGATGGCCCCGGATTTGGTGAGAGGTAATTGGAAAGAGTTACCAGAAAGGAAGATCGACCCACGGAGCCTCCCTCATCTCATGATGGGCGGACTAGGAAGGGTCGCTGCCGCCCTGGGCCTTAGGGAGTTGGGAAGGGACCTCGATTACCTGGGCATGATGCTTTCTTGGGTCACCTCCAAGGATCCTTCCACCTACATAGGCTGCCCGGCCACCGCCTCCCCGGAGGCCGGGGAGAGGATGCTGCGGGCCTTCTCGGAGGAGGCGGTACGGCAGACCCTGGAGGCCCTGGAGGGGAGATGCCCCGAGTACAGGCCCCTGGGCTGGAGCCTCAGGTTCCTCGCATTCATCACTTGAGGCGAGCACGAGATCGGCAACGAGGTAGTGATGAAGATGCTGGAAAAGGGATTCGAAAGAAGGTTCCAAGACCTTCCCCTGGAGCTAGAGGGCTATGACTGGTTCGACCCCCACGTCCACATCCTCCCGCCCCGCAGGATGAAGGGGCTCATCCGCTGGGTGAAGGGGTTCTTCCCCGGCTTTCCCCTTCCCGAGGACTACGGTCGGGAACAGGTTCTAAAGGGACTGGAGCGAGCGGGCGTTCGACGCTTCTTCAACCTGGTCTTTCCCCTGTGGGCGGAGGAGACGGAGGAGCTGAACCGCTTCAACTACGAGCTGTGCTCCGGTGTGCCGGGCGCCGTCCCCTTCGGCTCCCTGCACCTCGATCACCCGGACAAGGAGGCCGAGACGGCCCGCTGCATCCTTGAGTACGGTTTCGCAGGCATGAAGCTCCATCCCTTCGCCCAAGGCTTTTCCGCCTTCCACGAGGAGATGCGGCCTATGTACGAGGTCCTGCAGGACGCGGGAAGGCCTCTGCTGGTTCACACCGGCTTCGAGGAGTTCTACGGCATGGCCATACCCCTGAAGGACCTGGAGAGGCACCTCTCTCGCTGGGATAAGGTCCAGGTCGTGGCCGTGCACGGGTTGTTCCCCCGCTTCGACGTCGCCTTGGGGCTGCTGGAAAGTTATCCCAATTTCTGGGTTGACCTCACCAACAGCGTTTCCTGCATGAGGATCTATTACCAGTACAAGGGCGGGGAGGACGGCGGCTGGGAGGTCCAGGGCTTTGACCCTTACGAGATTTCCAAGTACGAAAGGCACTTCGAGAAGTTGCTTGAGGAAAACGCAGGCCGAGTTATCTACGGCACCGACTATCCCGTGGGCTTCGGGGCGCACCGGGCCCTGTTGGAGGACCTGCGCTACTTCCGCTTCGGAGAGGGGGTGGAACGCCAGCTGCTCCACGACTCGGTCCTGAGCTTGCTCTCCCGGTGCGGCATCGAGGCAACGGACTACGGCCGGGAGGAAGAGGAGATCACCTCCCTGGCCGAGCTGCGCCACCAAAAGGAAAGCAGCGGTTAAGGTCACCCGGGTTCGGGGGTGGAGATCCTGCCAGGAACGCCCCCGGCAGGTGAGATGGGTATGGCTCCCAGGGAAAGGCGGCAGGAACCCTTTCCTTTGTAAACCCGTCGTCATGGGTGGATAATTGTCTGGAGGGAGTCGGCCGGGTGGTCGCGGGTGCGGCGGTGCCGTGCCCGAGGAAAGTCCGGACTCCACAGGGCAGGGAGCTGGGTAACGCCCAGGCGGGGTGACCCGACGGAAAGTGCCACAGAAAGGGAAACCGCCCTTCGGGGTCATGACCCCGTTGGGTAAGGGTGAAAAGGTGGGGTAAGAGCCCACCAGCGGCCCTGGCGACAGGGTCGGCTTGGTAAACCCCTCCCGGAGCAAGGCCAAATAGGAGCCGATGCCGTGGCCCGCGGCGCTTGAGGCTCGGGTAGGCCGCTCGAGGCCGCCGGTAACGGCGGTCCCAGATGGATGACCACCGCCCAGGGATCCCCTGGGTACAGAATCCGGCTTATAGGCCGACTCCCTCCTGCTATCTTGATCCATCTTGAAAACCCCGCACCAACAGTTTGAAGAGGCAGGTGCTCATCCGAGGTTTTTCGCCACCGTGAACCGGCGAGATCACGACAGGCCCCGGATGGATAAGGCGCCATGAGCTCTCAACGAGTCATGCCGGCGAAACCGGGCTCAGACGACCGACCCGCCCGAGGTTCCATGGCACGGGCCAGGAATACTCGTATGGGCAGCTGAGCGACCCAGCGGATGGCGGCACTTCGCGGGGTTGACCCCCGAGGGGAGAGGTAACGGGTGGTTGATCGGCAGAAAGAAAGGGCCTACCCAGGTCCTGTCAACGGCCGGTTCCATGAGAACGGGTGTGGAGACTCTTCGATTGCCTTGATGACCATGAGTTATTAAGAGCCGATGGATCCCCTTTAGGGAGTTTCCTTGGCCGGTGAGGTCATCGGTTTCGTCGAGGACACCACAAGGGCACGCCGGCGCTGCGGAGGGGAAGTGGCCTTCGACGCTGGGGGATTCGGAGACCATCTGTGCCCTGTGAGATCCGGGAGCCCTCCTACGATTAGCTCGATGATGGCAACGAAGGAATGCCCTGGAGTCCCCCACATCCTCCATGTCCGCCGCTAAGCGGTGAGGGTGGAGGGGGTAAAATCACGGAGCCGCCGGAAAGGTCGCTTCTGGGGTCGACGCCGGTCCGGGTTAAAGGTCCATCTCGGCATGTCCTGCGGCCCGGACGGAAAGCCACGGCCGACCGCGGAGACCGGCGTTCTGTTGTCAACCCCCATAGACCCGCCTTTACAGCCTGCCTGACCGGACATGTTGCCCCACGCACCGTCTCCGAGTGGCCAGCGTCGAGCATATTCCGAAGGTGATCCTCCAAAGGAGATGCCGGGATCGAAGGAGGGAAAGACCGGGAAAGGACCTTTGGGCGGGATAGAGGGACGCTGTACGGTCATGCTTGGGTTAAAATGCAAGGAGGCTTGAAGCTGGACAGTAACGATAACGAATTATTATTAAAGGTAAAAGGGAGTGGAC
>JAPWVA010000019.1 GCA_028275245.1 Actinomycetota bacterium | reverse complement strand
TAGGCCTCCCCTCTAGGTCCATGGTGTCCGTCTTCATGCCCAGTATCATCGTGCCCCGGTAGACTTTGGGATCCGACGGGATGTAGGGCGCCAACTTGGTGGCGACACCCAAGAGCACCACCAGGAGTCCCCCGGCCAGGGGGTCCAGGGTGCCCGCGTGGCCCACCTTCCCGATACCCAGGGCCTTTCTTATGGAAACCACCACGTCGTGGGAAGAGGGCCCCTCGGGCTTGTCCACCAGAAGAACTCCACTCAGTTCACTTCCGATCACCATGGTTAATGGGAACAGGTGACCCTTGCAAGCAAGAGATCACCGGTCTTCCTCGCCTCCCTCAGCTCCTGGGACTTGGTGCCCCGCCAGCCGTGCCAAGATCGAGATCAGTTCCCTGAGCGCGCCGTCCAGGTTCTTTTCCGTGGTATAACCGGCGGCCATGGCATGCCCTCCGCCCCCCAGCTCCCGTGCGATGGGCCCCACGGGGAGATCGTCACGGGACCTGAGGCTCACCCGCACCCTACCATCCTCCAGCTCCTTGAGCAGGGCCACCACCTTTCCGCCCCTCACCGTTCTCAGGTAGTCCACCAGGTCCTCCGCTTCTGACAGGCTGGCTCCCGTAGCCCTCAGGTCCTCCTGGCTGATAGTGGAGTAGACCAGGCCTACTTCCCGGGACAACCTGGCCCTCTCCAACACCAGGCCCAGCAGATGAACGTAGGAAAGGGATTGGTTTTGGTAAACCTCCCTGGCCACCCGAGACACCTCCGCTCCCGCTAGAGCTAGCTCGTAGGCGATGCGAAAGGCCTCGGGGGTGGTATTGGGGTGCTGGAACCTTCCGGTATCGGTGAATAGGCCGGTGTAAAGGCAGGTGGCCACGGCGGGATCGATTTCCCATCCGTTAGCCCTGAAGACCCGAAACACCAGCTCCGCGGTGGACGAGGCCCTCTCGTCCACCAGGTTGATGTCCCCGTATTCCGTGTTATCCTCGTGGTGATCCACGTTGATGAGGATGCCGGAGGCCCTGGCTATGGGCGCCAGCGACTCCAGGCGCTCCAGGTTGCTACAGTCCAGGGCCACGAATACCTCCGGAGGTTCCCCGGGTTCCCCGCAGGTGCCTATCTTCTCCCTTCCGGGAAGGTAGGAGTACTGGGGAGGAAGTTCGTTCAATCGAGGGATGCACGGATATACCACCTTGCCCAGCCGTTCCAGAAAGAGGGAAAGTCCCGCCACCGAACCCAACCCGTCCCCATCGGGGTTGACGTGGGTGGCCACCGCCACGCGATGGGCGCCTGCCAGCCTTTCCCCTATCTCCCTTTCCTTCGGATTTGACTTCATCCCTTGCCTCCCCGCTCCGATATCACCCTCTAAAGGGCCCCACCGTCGCCAGATGTCCTGACCCTCGCGTTCATCCCGGATCCAGGCTCCGGGTCCGGTCCCGGCTCGCCGTCAAGCCTCCTCCTCACCCTCCCTGGTCTCCCCGCTTTCCTCTCCAAGGTCCTCCGGAGCCTCGCCCTCCTCTCCGGGAATCACCTCGTGGAGCAACATCTGCACCTTCTCGCTGATCTCAGCGCCCCTGTCCCTGTAGAAGCTGAGGCTGGGGGTGTACTTCAGCCGCACCCTTGAACCCAGACGGCTTCGGATGAACCCCCGGGCCCTTTCCAGGACCCGGAAGGTTTCCTCCACTTCCCCCTCCCCTCCCAGCACGCTTACCCACACCTTGGCCTGCTTCAGATCGGGGGAAACCTCCACCTTGGTGACCGTCACGAAGCCCAGGCGGGGATCCTTCAGGTCCTCCTGGAGGATTTCCCCAAGGACTTCGCGGCAGGTCTCGTTGACCCTTTTCATCCTCTCGGGGATCATGCTGGATCAGCTCCGGTGGCGCTCAGGAAGTGAAGATGTCGATGGGGGATTCTAAAACCTCGGCGGTGCCCAGGGACCTCACCCATCTCTCCACCCTAAGCAAGGTCTCCCGGGCGGCCGACTCGCTGGGGCTCACGCAGGTGAAGCCCAGGCTGGATAACTGCCAGAGGTCATGCTTGTCGACCTCCGCCACGGCCACGTTGAAGCGGCTCCGGGTCCGGTCGATGATGCTCTTTATCACCTTTCTCTTCTCCTTGAGGCTTCCGCACTCGGGCAAGAACAGCTCCAAGCGCAACGCACCCACGAACATGGCACCCCGTCATTCCTCGGTCCCGGAAACGCTCGGCGCCTCACGGCTCACCTCGCGCACCTCGATGACCTCGATGAGGTCGCCTTCCTTGATGTCCTGGAAGTTCTCCAGGCCTACCCCGCACTCGTACCCAGCCGAAACCGAGCGCACATCGTCTTTGAACCTCTTTAGGGATGAGACCTTGCCCTCGTAGATTATCGCCCCGTCCCTCACGAGCCTAACAGTGGAATTCCTGTTTATTTCACCTTCTTTCACATAGGCCCCCGCCACCACCCCGACCTTGGGCACCCGGAAGGTGGCCCGGACCTCGAGCAAGCCGGTGCGCACTTCCTCGAACTCGGGCTTCAACATGCCTCTCAGGGCAGCCTCCAGCTCCTCCAGCAGCTGGTAGATCACCCGGTAAGTCCGGATCTCCACCTGTTCTCTTTCCGCCGCCTCCGCCGCCTTGGGCTCTGGCCTGACGTTGAAACCGATTATCACGGCGCCGGATGCTTTGGCCAGGGTCACGTCGTTCACGGTGACCGCCCCCACTCCGGAGTGGATGATGTTTATATCTATGCCCTCCACTTGTATCCGCTGGACGGAATCCCTCACCGCCTCCACCGAGCCCTGCGTGTCACCCTTGATGATAAGGTTGAATTCCTGGGTCCCGCCTTCTCGCAGCCTTTGGAACAAGTCCTCCAGGGAAAGGGTACGGGTGGCCCTTTTGCTCTCCTCCAGCCTCTCCTTCTCCAGGCGGGTCTGCACGATGGCCTTGGCCTTCTTCTCGTCTTCCACCACGAAGAAGTCATCGCCGGCCATGGGCACCGAGTCCAGGCCTATGATCTCCACAGGGGTGGAGGGTCCTGCCTCCTTTACCTGCCGGCCCTTATCATCGATGAGGGCCCTCACCTTCCCGTAGGTCTTGCCCGCCACCACCGCATCGCCCCTTCTCAGGGTGCCCCGCTTCACGATCACCGTTGCCACCGGGCCCCTTCCCCTATCCAGCTTGGCCTCGATGATGTTCCCGCTAGCTGGGGCATCGGGGTTGGCCTTGAGCTCGTGCATCTCGGCCAGCAGGAGGATCATCTCCAGCAGGTGGTCCAGGTTGGTGCCCTCCTTGGCGGACACGTCCACGAATATGGTGTCCCCGCCCCACTCCTCGGGTACTAAGTTGAACTCGGTGAGTTGCTGGCGCACGCGGGTGGGGTTGGCATCCGGCTTGTCGATCTTGTTCACCGCCACGAGTATGGGCACGTCGGCCGCCTTGGCGTGGTTGATGGCTTCGATGGTCTGGGGCATGACCCCGTCATCCGCGGCCACCACCAATACGGCTATGTCGGTTACCTGAGCCCCCCGTGCTCGGAGGGCGGTGAAGGATTCGTGTCCCGGGGTATCTATGAAGGTAATGGTCTTTCCCTGGAACTCCACCACCGATGCTCCGATGTGCTGGGTGATTCCGCCCACCTCCTGGGCGGTGACCGATGTCTTGCGTATGGCATCGAGGAGGGAGGTCTTCCCGTGATCCACATGGCCCATCACCGTAACCACCGGCGGCCTCGGCCTCAGGGACTCGGGTTTGTCCTCCGTTACCGGGGGTACCTCCTCCAGCCTCTTGGTCTTGAGCTCCACCTCGAACCCGAGTTCCTCTCCCAGTAGGACCAGGGCCTCGTCAGATACGGGCTGGTTTATGTTCACCATCTCCCCCAGTTCCAAGAGCATCTTGATTATATCCGCAGGGGTCCTTCCCACCAGCTGGGCGAAATCCCTCGCCGATATTCCCGAGGGAACCCGTATCTTCTTCCGCGTGGGTACCTCCGGAGAGGCTTCCTGGGCCCGTGGAGCAGCAACCTCTTCAGCCTTGGCCTCCCGGGCCCTTTCAGGGCCACGCGCCGACTCGGGTGGGGCGATCCTATCCTCTCTTGGCCCGGCCTCTGGCCGCTCCCTTACCTTACGGGCCTCACCGGTCCCGGCGTGGGGCTTGGCCCTTCTTTGGGGAGCAGGTGGTTTCCCTGAGCTTATTCTCGGTTTTTCCCCAACCCTATCCTGGTGGCTGGGCGTTACCGCCCGGGGAGCCCCTGCCTGAGGGCCTTTAGGGGGAACCGCCTTTACCGCTCCCTTTTCCGGCTCGGTAACCCTTTTACTCCTCGTTTCCCTCTCAGCGGCTGGTTTCGTGGCAGCACCTCCGGGTGCCTTTTTGTCCCCGGCTTTATCCTCCTCAACGGCCGCTTTTCCCCTGGTCCCCTTCTTCTCCCGAAGCAGTTCCTCCCTCACTCGTTCGGCAGTCACATCGTCCAGCGAGGAAAGGGGGTTGTTTATCTCCAACCCCATATCCTGGAGATAGGAGATGAGCTCCTTGCTGCTGATGCCGAGCTCCTTGGCCAGCTGATGAACCCTGATGTTCGCCATCGATCCCTCTCTCGATCAAGAATCCTCTTTTTACCGTCACTCCACTCCCGGAGAGCCGGCCTTCGATTCCGGCATGTGCCACCTCACGGCGGCCCTTATTACAAGCTCTTATTACAAGGTATCACGATTCGGGGGTCCAGGTGTCGGAACCATCCCCAGTAGTGGCCACGTATCCCTCTTCTGCCTCCCTCACCTGGGACTCGCTTTTGATGTCTATCCGCCAGCCGGTGAGCCTGGCGGCCAATCGGGCGTTTTGGCCCTCCTTGCCGATGGCCAGGGAAAGCTGGTGGTCAGGGACTATAACCTCGCAGGACTGATCCTCCGGGTGGATTATCACCTCCTTAACCTTGGCCGGGCTCAGGGCGTTAGCGATGAACTCCCTGGGATCCTCGCTCCAAGGGACTATATCCACCTTCTCCCCCCGAAGCTCGTTCACCACCATGCGCACACGGGACCCCCTTGCCCCCACGCAAGCTCCCACCGGGTCCACGTTGCGGTCCCGCGAGTACACAGCTATCTTTGACCGTTGCCCGGGTTCCCGTGCCACCGCCTTTATCTCCACATATCCCTCCGCTATCTCGGGCACTTCTAGCTCGAAAAGCCTCTTCAAGAGCCCAGGATGGGTGCGGGAAACTATCACCTGGGGTCCCTTGCTGGTCTTGCGTACTTCCACGATGTAAACCTTCAGGCGCATCCCGTGCCGGTACCTCTCCCCCCGGATCTGTTCGGACATGGGCAGCAGCGCCTCCACCTTGCCCAAGTCCACCAAGGTGTACCGTTGGTCGGATTGCTGTACTATACCGGTGACGATGTCGCCCACCTTCTCGTGGAATTCCTCGTACATGAGATCGCGCTCCGCTTCCCTGATCCTCTGCAGGATGACCTGCTTGGCGGTCTGGGCAGCGATGCGCCCGAAGTCCTTGGGCGTGACCTCGATATCCTCCTCCTCTCCGGTCTCCGGGTTAACCCTGCGGGCGTAGACGTGGATGGAGCCTACCTCGCGGTCCACCATCACCCGTACCTCTTCTTCCTCCCCCTCTTCGGGGTAGTTCTTGCGGTAGGCGGAAAGCAGGGCAGCCTCCAGGGCGTGGATCACCGTTTCTGCGTCCAGGCCCTTTTCCCTCTCTATCTGCCTCAGGGCTTCCAGCCACTCGGCCGCCAATCCCGTCGACCTCCTTCCCGCGATCACCAGGGCAGGACCGCGTGTAGCTTGGTCTTTTTCACCACCTGGTAGGGAAAGCTCACCTTTTCCCCCTCCGGCAGCTGGAGTACCATGCCCTCATCGTCCGAGTCGGCGAGTATTCCAAGTAGCTTATACTCTCCCCTATAGGGTTGCCGGAGGGTCACTTCCACCTCCCTTCCCAGGAAGTGACGATATTCCCTGGGTTTTTGAAGCACTCTGTCCACCCCCGGGGAAGAGACCTCCAGGTCATAACTCTCGTCAATCAGGTCGAGGACGTCCATGTGCCTCCCGATCTCTTCGCTCAGGTCCGCACAGGTATCGATGTCTATGCCTCCCTCCCGGTCCAGGCATACTTTCACCACCAACCTCCTACCCCTCCGGGAGACGAGAACGGATACCAGGCTCACGCCCTCGTCACGGACAATGGGCTCGATGATCTCCTCCAGCTTTTCCTCAAGCTCCTCCGGGTTCAAACCGCCTCACCCCATAACAAAAAGTGGGCACTCGCCCACTTTCTACAGGCGCTCTTCAAACATATATTATCACACCACCGGAAGTGGTCCAAGGAACGCCATCCCCGCGGCAAACCCCTCTCCCCGGGCTCATTCCGAGGACCCCAGGGATTCCGAGGACCTCAGGGATACAGTATTAGGGATGGCTATGAAAAGCTCGCCCTGGGTTCTATACTGAAAGTTTGTTTGAATCCGGAGTCCAGGGCGACCCTATATAATATTTAGGTCATGTCGGAGAACGGGGAAAGGAGCAGATAATCCATGGATAAGCACTCTGCTGAGAGGATCAGGAATGTGGCCCTATTCGGCCATGGGGGTTCCGGAAAGACCTCCATCGCTGAGGCCATGCTCTTCAACGCCGGGGTTATCACCCGCCTGGGCCGGGTGGACGAGGGCAATACCGTCAGCGACTTCGACCCGGACGAGCAAAAGAGGAACCTCTCCATCCATGCCACACCGTTGACCTTCGAGTGGAGGGAGCACAAGATCAACCTCATCGACACACCCGGGTACGCCGACTTCATCGGCGAGGTGATCGCCACCATGAGGGTGGTGGACAGCGCCGTGTTCGTGGTCTCAGCAGTGGCCGGTGTGGAAGTCCAGACCGAGATCATCTGGAAGATGGCCGAGGAGAAGAGCCTCCCGCGTTTGGTGTTCATCAACAAGATGGACCGGGAGAACGCCAGCTTTCAGCGCTGCCTAGAACAGCTCCAGGACCTGTACGGATCAAGGGTCATCCCCTTCCAGCTGCCCATCGGTGAGGAGAGCGATTTCCGGGGAGTTGTGGACCTCATCTCCCGCAAGGCCTACGTTTACGATGGAAAGGGCAAGACGCAGGAGACCGAGATCCCGGCGGAGATGGAGGACCAAGTGGCGGAAGCCCGCGAGAAGGTCATCGAGGGGGCCGCTGAGGCCAGCGACGAGCTAATGATGAAGTACTTGGAGGAAGAGGAGATAACCGAGGAGGAAGTGCTAGAGGCCCTACTCATGGGGACCATGGAGGGCAAGCTGGTGCCGGTACTCTGTGGAAGCGCCACCTCCAACATCGCCATCGACCAGCTAGCCAACGCCCTGGTCAACAACCTCCCTTCGCCCCTAAAGTTGGAGAAGGTCGTGGGGGTCCACCGGACCACCGGAGAAGAGATGGTGCTGGAGGCCCGGGATAACGCACCCCTCTCGGCCCTGGTCTTCAAGACCGTATCCGATCCCTACGTGGGAAGGCTCACCTACTTCCGGGTCTTCTCGGGAGTGCTCCGTTCGGACAGCGTGGTTTACAACTCCAGCAAGGATGCTGACGAGCGAGTGGGACAGGTATTTTACATTCGCGGCAAGAACCAGATCCCGGCCAAGGAGATCATCGCCGGGGACATAGGCGGGGTAGCCAAGCTCTCCCAGACCGCCACCGGGGACACCCTGTGCGACAAAGAGACGCCCATCGTGCTTCCGCCCATCGAGTTCCCTGAGCCCCTCATGTCCCTGGCGGTGGAGCCCAAGACCAAGGGGGATGAGGACAAGCTCTCCACCGCCTTGAGCAAGCTGTGCGAAGAAGACCCCTCCTTCCACGTTTACCGGAACAACGAGACCAAGCAGACCATCATCTCCGGCATGGGCGAATCTCACCTGGACATCATGGTGGACCGCCTTACCAGGAAGTTCAACGTCAACGTTAACACCTCCCTCCCCAAGGTGCCTTACAAGGAGACCATCCGTAAGTCCGCAAAGGCGGAGGGGAAGCACAAAAAGCAGACGGGCGGTCACGGCCAGTTTGGCATCGCCTGGGTGGAGATCGAACCCCTGGAGCGCGGTGCCGGCTTCGAGTTTGTGGATAAGATAGTGGGAGGGGTAATCCCCAAGCAATTCATACCTTCGGTGGAGAAGGGAATCCGGAAGGCCATGGAGGAAGGTTACTTGGCCGGGTACCCCATCGTGGATTTGAGGGCGACGGTATTCGACGGCAAATATCACCCGGTGGACTCCTCCGATATATCCTTCCAGATAGCCGGGTCCCTGGCCCTCAAGAACGCGCTGGCCGATGCCGACCCTTATCTACTCGAACCCATAATGAACGTGGAGGTCCTGGTCCCCGAGGAGTGCATGGGGGACGTGATTGGGGACCTCAACGCCAAGCGGGGAAGGATATTGGGAATGGAACCGGAGGGCGGTTTACAGAAGATCCGGGCCCAGGTACCCCTGGCGGAGATGCTCCGCTACACCATCGACCTGCGTTCCATCACGGGAGGTCGGGGCACCTTCCGCATGGAGTTCTCCCATTATGAGGAGGTGCCCTCCCACATAGCCCAGAAGATAATAGAGGAGGCCAAGAAGGAAAGGGAGAGCCAGTGAAACACCCCCTCCCATAACAAACCCCCCTCCTAGGGAGGGGGGTTTTACTTTAGGCATCCCTGAGCCGGCGGGACAGGAGTGGTGATGGCGTTAGGTGGCATCATATGGAGTTATGATCCTCCCGGTACCTCCGACCCTCGGATAAGGTTCCCTACGCTGATCGATCCTCTCTCAGCACCTCCTCCAGGGCCGCCCTTAACCTGCGGTAGCTGTCCTCCACCGATTCCGGCATCACCTTGGTATCGGCCACGATGGGCATGAAGTTGGTATCACCCTGCCAGCGAGGGACGATGTGCAGGTGCACATGCCCATCGTATCCCGCCCCCGCTACCCTCCCCAGGTTCATCCCTAAGTTAAAGCCCTCTGGTTTCATGGCCCGCCTGATAGCCCGCAGGCAGAGGGAGGCAAGACGCATCATCTCCGATTGTTCCTCGGGGTCTAGCTCCTCCAAGCTGGCCAGGTGTCGGTAGGGGCTGACCATGACGTGCCCTGTGTTGTACGGGTAGAGGTTCAGCATCACGAAGCAACGCTCGCCCCGGTGAAGGATGAGGGACTCCCGGTCATCACCCCTCGGCTTGGTGCAGAATATGCAGGCGTCGTCTTTCTTCTCCCCCATGGCCTCGATATATCGGATCCTCCAGGGCCTCCACATCCTCTCCATGGTGCTCCTCCACGCCGGATCCCGTTCCCCGAGGGGGCTCAATTCCACAGCGACTCCCGCGAGCGCTCGGAAATCCACCTCTCTGCCCTGGCTAAGAACTCCTCCAGAGCCACTCCTCGGGTGTCCTTCCCGCTCCGATCGCGTACGGAAAGGGTCCCGCTTTCCACTTCCCGATCCCCCACCACCACCGCAAAGGGTACCTTTTGGATTTGGGCCTTGCGGATCTTCATGCCCACCGTCTGCCGCTCCTCGTCGACCTCCACCCTGAGACCCCTTTCCCGCATCCTTTCCTCCAGCTGCCGCGCATATTCCAGGTGGCGGTCGGCAACGGGTATAATCACCACCTGAAGGGGGGATAACCAGAGGGGAAGGTGTCCACCGTAGTGCTCCAGCAAAACCCCATAGAACCTCTCGATGCCCGCCAGAACCACCCGGTGGATCATCACCGGCCGGTGAGGGCGGTTATCCGGGCCGGCGTAAGTCAGATCGAACCTCTCAGGAAGGTTGAAATCGGCCTGGATGGTGGGTCCCTGCCACAACCTACCTATGGCGTCCCTGAGCTTGACGTCGATCTTAGGGCCGTAGAATACCCCCTCTCCAGGGTCCAACTGGTAATCGATCCCCAACATCTCCAATGATCGACGTAGGGCCCCGGTGGCCTTCTCCCACAGCTCCTCGCTCCCCACCGCCTTGTCCGGCCGAGTGCTGAGATAGACCTCGTAATCATCGAACCCGAAGGTGTGCAGGCAGTAGAAGGCGAAATCCAGTATCTCACTTATCTGTTCCTCGATCTGGTCCTCCCGGCAGAAGATGTGAGCGTCGTCCTGGGTGAAGCCCCTCACCCGCATCAAACCATGTAGGACCCCCGACCTCTCGTATCGATAGACGGTCCCCAACTCGAAGAATTTAATGGGCATCTCCCGGTAGCTGCGGGGCCTGGTCTTGTATATAAGGATATGGCCGGGGCAGTTCATGGGCTTGACCACGTAACGGGAAC
>JAPWVA010000021.1 GCA_028275245.1 Actinomycetota bacterium | reverse complement strand
TTCATACAGACGGGGATCAGCGCCATAGACGGGCTCAATCCTCTGGTCAGGGGTCAGAAGCTGCCCATCTTCTCCGGGGCGGGCCTCCCCCATTCCCGGCTGGCCGCCCAGATAGCGCGCCAGGCGGGAGTGCTGGGACGGGAGGAGGAGTTCGCCGTGGTCTTCGCAGCCATGGGCATCACCTTCGAGGAGGCGGAGTTCTTCATCCAGGAGTTCCGTAACACGGGAGCTATAGAGAGGGCGGTCCTCTTCATCAACCTGGCCGATGACCCGGCCATAGAGCGCATCGCCACTCCTCGCATGGCCTTGACCGCCGCCGAGTACCTGGCCTTCGACCTGGACATGCACGTGCTGGTCATCCTTATCGATATGACTTACTACTGCGAGGCCCTGCGGGAGGTATCTGCGGCCCGCAAGGAGGTACCCGGCAGGCGAGGCTACCCGGGCTACCTTTACACCGACCTGGCCACCATATACGAGCGGGCGGGCAGGATAAAAGGCGCCAGGGGGTCCATCACCCAGATTCCCGTGCTATCCATGCCCGATGACGACAAGACCCATCCCATCCCCGACCTCACCGGTTACATCACCGAGGGGCAGATCATCCTCTCGCGGGACCTGCACCGGCGAGGGATATACCCCCCCATCGACGTTCTCCCCTCTCTGTCCCGTCTCAAGGAGAAGGGGATAGGGCCCGGCAAGACCCGGGAGGACCATTCCCCTCTCTCCAACCAGCTCTTCTCGGCCTATGCCCGGGGAAAGGAGGCCAAGGAGTTGGCGGTGATCCTGGGCGAGGCGGCGCTCTCGGAAGAGGACAAGCTCTTCGTCAAGTTCAGCGACGCCTTCGAGGACAGATTCGTCCGCCAGGGCGAGTACGAGAGCCGCAGCATCGAGGAGACCCTGGACCTGGGGTGGGAGCTCCTGAGGATACTCCCCAGGTCTTCCCTGAAGAGGGTCAAGGAGGAACACATCCGGAGATACATGGATCGGGAGGCCGTCTGAAATCTGACGAGGAGGCGAAGTTGGCAAAGCTCCAAGTGAATCCCAATCGGATGGAGCTACTGAAGCTTCGTAAGCGGCTGGCGGTGGCCGAGCGCGGCCACAAGCTCTTGAAGGACAAGCTGGACGAACTGATGAAGCGCTTCCTCGAGATGGTGAAGATGGCCCAGGCTCTGCGGGAGGAGCTGGAGGGGCGACTAATGGACTCCTACATAGTCTTCGCCCTGGCCAGGAGCGAGATGATCACCGAGGAGGCGGAAGCGGCACTTTCGGTGCCCACGGCCCGGGTCGAGGTGGAGGTGGAGGACAGAAGGGTCATGGGGGTGAAGATCCCCCATTTCGAAGTGGAGATGGAAGGCGGCTACGACTGTTACAGCTATTTGACCACCCCGTTCTCCATGGATACAGCTCTAGAAAACTACCGGGAGCTGTTACCCCAATTGTTACAGCTTGCGGAGACAGAATACGCGGTGGGGCTCCTGGCCCAGGAGATAGAAAGTACCAGGCGGCGGGTGAACGCCCTGGAGCACGTATTAATACCCTCTCTGGAGGAGACCATCGCATACATCACCATGAAGCTAGACGAGATGGAGCGTTCCTACCGCACCCAGTTGATGAAGATAAAGAGCCTTCAAGAGGAGGCGGCCGGATCCAGGGTGACCGGCCCCCGCTGAACCAGGATGACCCTTGCCGGGTACCGGCGAGCTTTTTCCTCATCACATCACGCCTTCCCGCCGGTAGCGGGCTTTCCAGGCACCCAAGTCATGGCGAGGAATTGCAGCGACTTTTAACCCACCTGAGAACTTTTACCCCAGGTCAGGACTGCGGGGGTGCGGGCGGGATCTCAAGGGCAGGGATCCGGGAAAAGGGCAGGGATCCGGAAAGGCCCGCGGCGGTATCCGCCCGTTTACCGCAATGGTTTTGCTTGTTTCGCTTTGACAGGGTCGCAGCACGCTCCCTATACTCGTCATAGGGGCCGGGGCGGAACGGGACGGCCTTCCCTTCAAAGCTTTAGCCGGCTGTACCTCGATGGCTGCACGGACCATCGCTCCTTCCGGACGGAGGGCGCGATCTGTCGGAGAGGAGGTTTCCTTGCTAAGGGAGCTTTCCCTTCGGATCCTGGATCGGGAGGAGGTCCTGGCCAAGGAGGCCCAAGAGGAACTGGAGAGCTCCCTCCCCACTTTCGCCGGCCTCTCCCGTGATGCCAAGCAGGACCTGCACCGCGTGCTGGTGGAGGTCCTGCGGCACGCCTTGGACTTCATGGTCCACGAGGGAATGGATCGGGAGGAGCTCTACGCCTTCGCCCGTGCCCTAGGCCGCCGGAAGGTCGTCCAAAGCATACCCTTCGCCGACCTGGTACGGGCCATATTCATCATCGAGAAGGTAGTTTGGAGGCATATAGGCCCCGACGCGGTGGACATGGACCTTGCCCCCCAGGACTGGCTCCGCGTTCTGGAAGTCATGAGCGAGCTCAATTCCCACGTTATCGCCGCCCTCAGCGCCTCTTACCTGGAGGCTAAAGACGAGATAATCTCCCGCCAGCTGAGGGAGTTGCATGGGCTCATGGAGGTGGGGAGGACCATCATGTCCACCGTGGACCTGGAGAAGGTTTTCCTCCAGATCCTGGAAGTGGCTATGGAGCTCATGCGGACGCCCATGGGGGCGATCTACTTACTGGAGAAAGGTGGGGAGGAGCTGAGGCTAGTGGCCCAGGTGGGCCTGAATCCCCCCTGGGAGGAAGGGAGGAAGGTGGCCCTGGAGAGGTCCCTTCTACACGAGGCCATGCGGGAGAAAGCGCCGGTGAGCGCCGCCGATGAGAGGCTCTCAGGCCTTTCCCTCCCCCTTCCAGCTTCCGGGGGCACGGTGAGATCGGTGCTCTCCTGTCCCATCCTCAAGGACCACGTGCCCATCGGGGGCTTGGAGCTCTACGACGTGGAGCCCCGGGCTTACGAGAGGGTAGATATGGCCCTGCTGGCCGCCTTCGCGCCCCAGGCGGGGGTGGCCATTGAGAACGCCCGCCTCTTCCACATGGAAAGGAGGAGGCGGTACCAGCTGTCGGTAATGAAGGAGATGGCAGAGGAATCGGCCTCGGCGGTGCGTTTCAACCATGCCGTGGGGATTATAACCCGCAAGATGGCCGAGCTGGCGGGGGTGAACCGGTGCCTGCTCTTCCTTTACGATCCCGAGAAAGACCAGGTGGAATACGTGTGGGGACACGGCGTCTCCTCCGCCGCCAGCGAGAGGATGAGGGAGATCCGCTGGAGGCCGGAGGAGATGGACCAGCTCTCCCGGCTGGCGGTGAGGGAGGGTCTCTCCCTCTTCGTCGAGGATACCTGGACTGACCCCCGGGTGAACGCCGAGCACATGAAGCTTTTCAAGGTCCGGTCTTGCCTCTCCGTTCCCCTCTTCCACGAGGGGAAGGTCATCGGCTTCCTCATCCTGGGAAACTCCACCAAGAGACCGCCCTTCCAGGAAGAGGAATTGGAGATGATCACCGCTGTGGCCTCCCAGGCCGCCGTGTCGGTGGAACAGGCTCGTCTACGGAAAAGGGTGGCGGAGAGGGAGAGGCGGCTGCAAGAGTTGGAGGCGGCGGAGAGGATATTCAAGGAGAGGGAGCGCAGCGAGGCCATCATAGACGCCAATCCCCAGGCCATCATGGTGGTGGACCGGGATCGCCTGATAACCGTTTTCAATCCGGCTGCCAGCCTCCTCTTCGGATGGCGGAAGGAGGAGGTGGTGGGCAGGCATGTGCACGAGTTGCTCTACGGAGAGGATGACCCGCCCCAGGGTACTTGTTCCCGGGAGGGATGCCCGGTGGACCTCGCCTTCCGGGGAGAGAGGGCCGAGATCCGGGAGATGGAGTACACGAGGCCCGACGGGTCCCGGGTCTGGATAAGCGGGACCTTCTCCGTGATCCGCAACCGGCGCCGGCAGATAGAGAGCGTGGTATGCGTCTTCCGGGATATCACGGAGGAGAAGAGGCTACAGCACCTGGCCCTGGTGGACAAGGAGCTGGACATCGCCTCCCATATCCAGGGGGCCCTGCTGCCCGACGGCCCCCTGGAGACGGACCGGGTGAAGGTCATCGCCCACCAGGAGCAGGCGAGGATCGTGGGTGGGGATTGGTACGATTACTGGTTGGCGGATGGGAGGCTTTACCTGGTGATTGGGGACGCAGCAGGCTCCGGTATCCCGGCTGCCCTCCTTTCCACCTTGGCCATGAGCGCCATCCGGGCCGAGGCGGAGTCCGGCTCTGATCTCATGGAGGTGCTGCGCAAGGCCAACCGCGCCATCGTGCCCCACCGCCTGGAGGACCGCTTCGTGACGGTTTTCCTGGCCGAGCTGGACCTGGAGACCCTCCGGCTCAGGTATGTCAACGCCGGACACAATGATCCCTATCTGATCCGGGGTGGCACCGAGATCATACCCCTGGAAAGCGGGAGGAGAGCGGTGCTGGGCGCCTTCGACAGCCCGGAGCTGGAGGTGGTGGAAAGGGACCTGGTGAAGGGGGATCGCCTCTTCCTCTTCACCGACGGGGTGGTGGATTGCCGCGACAGCAAGCGGAGACCCTTCGGCGAGAGGAGGCTGCGCCGTTTCCTCCAGCAAAACGGCTCCCGCAAGGGTGAGGCCCTGGTGAGGGACTTAGTGAGGAACCTGGGCGACTACTGCGGTGGCGTGATGGGCGACGATTTCACCGTGGTCCTCTGCGATATCAAGCCTTGACCGGCACGCTACTCCCCTCCCAGGCGGTGCGGCGAGGAAAAGATCCACGGGAGTAATCTGTCAAGGAACCCCTGAACCCTTTCCATGCCGCGGCTGCTGGGTGATGACTTCACCGCGGTTCCCGACCCAAAACCCAGCATCACTGCCCGCGGACGTGGCATCCGGGGGATGGAAGCGATGGGACAACCGCGAAAACAGCTAGAGCGGGTTTCACCGCTCTATCACCCCCACGGAGCAGTGACCTCCTGACCTCCCGTTCCAATACATGGCCCTCTCGGCCACCAGGGGCTGGCTGGAGGTCACCCGGGTGCTGAACTCGCTTCTGCCCACCACCTCCGCCGCGTTGAGGGTGAAGCGGGAGAAGGGTACCACTGCGTATTCGCGCTGCAAAGTCCGCCCGCTGGGGAGCATGAAGGTGACGGTGACCCGTGCCGGCAGGGGATTGGGATTCTGCAGGAGGATCCAGGTCTCGAAACCTTGGTCAGTGTACCCCTCCGCCAGGCACCAAGCGTATTCCGGGGCGGGGGTGCCCAGGGAGGCATGGCCGTCGGTCCGCCCGCCCCAGTACATGGCCCTCTCCGCCACCACCGGTATGTCGGACTCCAGCCGGATGGAGAGCTCCCGGCCGGGAAGGAGCTGGTGCACCGGCAGGGTGAAACGGCTACGGGCGGGCACCTGGTAGCTGCGGAGGGTGACGGCCCCGTTCCCGGCCATGAAGGTTAGCCTCAACCTAGCCGGGCGGTCCTGGGGATTTTGGACGAGCAACCACTCCTCGAAGCCTTGGTCCGTGTATCCCTCGGCGAAGTACCAGGTGCGGGAGGGGGAGCGGGCCCCCAGGGAGCAGGTGCCGCTCTGCATGTCATTGAGGTACTGAGCCCTTTCCACTACCACCGGTACATCGCTGGTTACCAGGGCGCTTAACTCGTGATCACGAAGCAGGTCGTCCACGTGGATGGTGAAACGAGAGCACGGCCCCACCTTGTAGCTGCGGTCTAGGGCTCCGCCTCCCGGAGTCTGGAACTGCACGTTGACCGTGGCCTCCTGCCCACCCGGATTCTGCACCAATATCCACTCGTCGAAATTGCCCCCCGTATAACCCTCCGCCAGGTACCAGGTGGTGGAGGGGGAATCCACCCCGATGGAAGCATGGCCGGCCCTCCTGCCTGACCAGTACATGGCCCTCTCGGCCACCACCGGCACGCTGGCCTCCACCAGGGTCGAGACCTCGGATGCAGGGAGCACCTGGTCCACGGAAACGGTGAATCGGCTACGGGGAGCGAGTGTGTAGACGCGGACGGTGTTAGCGCCCCCGGGCTGCATGAAGGTCACCCTCACCTCGGCGGCCTGATCCGACGGGTTCTGCAGAAGGAGCCATGTCTCGAAGTCCCCACCGGTGGGGTTGGACCCGGTGTATCCCTCCGCTAGGTACCAGGTGGTGGAGGGGGTGGGGATATCGGTGTTGACCCCCGCCTTGAGGGTGGAGGAGGGGGTCATGGTCTCCTTGTCGGCCTGGGAGGCCTCCAAGTAGACGGTATAGGTGCCATCGGTGACCGGAGAGCCCCCCTCGTCCCTGCCGTCCCAGGTGAAACCGTCCGCGCCGGGGTTCACCCGGCGTATTATGGTTCCCCCCGAGAGGATATAGGCTTTCCTGATCACCCCCGATGGTGCCTGGTAGCTCACCCGTACCCCCGGCTCGCTTCCTGGGAGACAGGAAAAGGGCCTTGCTTCCAGCCCAGTGACGGGTCGGTACCCTGGCCTCCTCACCTGGGCGGGCAGAAGGGCGCGGTTTTCCACCCGAGTGAGCTCCCCTTGGTCGTTGAAGACCAGGAGGGGGATCCGGGCAGCCGGGTCGGTGGCCTCCCACTCGGCGCAGGAGAGCACCGGCACGCGGGAGGGAGCCCGAGAGGGCTCGTAAAGCAGGAGATCGGAGGGTCTATCCAGCCTGAGGCGGGCCAGGGCGGGGATCAGCACGAAGGCGGAGGCCCCCCGCGGGTAGTAGCCCAGGGACTGCTGGTAGGGCTCGAGCAGGGATGAGGCTCCGGTGAACTCCTCCTCGGCCTCGGAGATGGATCGTAGGTATGCCCGGAGACTTTCCTGTGATGGGAAGCCCCGGGCGTGGACCTCGCTGGTCCCCATGAAAAAGTGATCCCGGTAATCACAAACGTCCCAGAACCCTCCCCTCTGACGGGTGGCGTAAAGGAGTTGGAGGTTCCAATATCTGTTGGTCCGGGAGTCCTGGCCCTGGGGCCAGTCGGGAAGTCCCAGGTAGTATCCGAGGGCGTCCCTCCACAGGTTCTGGGAAACCCACTGGTTCTCGTTGTTCACGCTGGTATGCACGTCCCCGTACCGGCGGGTCAGTCGGGAGGCTCCTGAGACGATGTCTTTTTTCATCCTCTCCAGGTTCTCGGCGGTGAGACCCGTGTCCAGGCCGGAGGCGAGGAGGTAGAGCAGACCGTTGGAGGCATACAGGGAGTAGGCCTCCGCCTCCTCCGGAGAGATGTCGGGGTCCTCGCACACGGCGAAATGATCCCCAAGCCAGAGGGTATCCAGGGCCTGGTTGATTCTGATTATGGTTTCCCGGGCGGAGTTGACCAGGCTCCCGCTTTTACCCAGGGCCTCCGAAATCTCCACGAAGGCTCGACAGGAGGCCAGGGTCTTGACCCCCAGGTAGACCTGGTTGCGGGCGTGTTGTATGGCGTCGGAACCCTGGTCGATGGTGTTGGAGGTGTGCAGGTCAGGAAGGCCGTTGCCATCGGCATCACAGCGCAGGATGAAACCCAAGTAATCTGCGGCCTTGGGGTATAGCTCGGCCAGGGTGGCTTGGTCCCCGGTGTGCCGCCAGTAAGCATAAAGCAGGAGGAGGTAGTTGGCGTTTTCCTCCACCGGCATATCATGGGGATAGGCCATGCCGGTGACCCTGTTCACCACCCCCATGTCGTGGGAAAGGTATTTCCCCTGAGGGTTGGACTTCTCGAAGAGGGTCCACTCCCGGAGCAGTTTCCCCAACAGTTCGGGCCAGAACAGCAGATAAAACCAGGCATTGTTGTACTCCACGTCGATGGTGGAGTGGAACATGCAGGGGATGCCCTCCCAGACGCTGAACCACTCCTGACCCCCGCTCCCGTAACACCACCAGGCGTTGATGACGAAATTCTGGAAGGCCAGGGCCAGGAGGCCCCTGCCCGCCTGGGGGAAGGGGGAGAGGTATTCCTCGGAGAGGAGACGGTCGAAAAAGTCCGACTTCTGGGTGATGGCATCCCTCTCGGAGAGGGCGTAGGCCACCACCTCTTCCACCGAGGCCAGGTTGGGACCATCGGGCTTCTGGTACAGGAAGCGGTAACTGGTGTCGCCCCGCACGTTGAGGACGGGGGAGGAGGTGTGGGCCGCCAGGACGCCGTGCTTGGACTGGCCTCCTCCGGGGGGGAGCTGGAATTCCCATTCCAGGCCCGAGTATCCCCGGGGCACGAAGGTGTAGACCAGGTGTGGGTAGGGTAGGGGATGACCCTCGGGGGAGGGCCAGATCCATCCCGTGTCCCGCGGGTCCCGGTAACGCCAGGTGACCCCGGTATCGTCGGAAAGGGTGAGGGCCTCGTCGAAGGCCACGAAACCGGAGTTGTTGCCCGGGCGCACGTAGCTTTCGGTCCCGAAGGTGTAACGGGTTCGGAAGCGGTACCCAGGGGCGGAGGCGAGGGGCTGAGGTGAGTTATCGCCCGTATTGTCATCCCGGTGGGCCAAGGCCAGGAGGAAGCTCCCCTCCACCGCCCGGGAGGAGGTGTTCGTCACCTCCACGTCCAGGTAGAAGAAGGGTGCGGTGGAGAGGCGGATGTCCCGGGGGTAGAAGGGTGCCTTCAAGGAGATCCTTACCCGGAAGGGAAGAGCGGGGTCACTGCACTCGTATTCCACCCCGGTGAGGCTGTTTTCCTGGGTGATGCCGGAGAAAACGGGATAGCGGGGGGTGAACGGGAGGCAGCGGATATCACCCTCGGCGTCCCGGAAGGCCAGCACCAGCTCGCTCGGGTCATCCGCCCAGGTGCCCAGGGGAGATTGGCGCCAGGCGAGGAACTGGGGTTGGGGATTGATCATGAAGCGGGAACCGAACCTGCCCAGGATCACCTCGTGCACTGCCTGGCCCGCGCCGCCCGTGAAGCGGATGGGCGGGGATTGCCAATGCCGGTCCGCGAGCACGTTTATCTCCAGGGCGGTGGAGCCCCCGGAGACGAGACGTATATTGCAGACGGTGGCCTCCCGGCGGCTGGCCGCGAAGCGCAGCTCCATCTTGCCACCGGGAGCGGCCACGTTTCGGGCGGTCACCTGGTAGGCGGTATCCCGTCCCACCCGGGAGGCGATGTCCAGGTCGGTGAGTCCGGGAAGGGGGCTACCGTTGGCGTACACGGTGAATATTCTCTCTTCGGGCCCGTAGACGGGCTCGAAGAAGCTGAGCTCCACGTCGTATGAGGCTTTCCTGAGGCCGGAGAGCAGGTAGTAAAAGTCCCTTCCCCACCTCTCCTGCCGGAACTTGTAGGGTTGCTTGGTATGGGCGTCGGTGCCCTTTATCTGCCTTTCGCCGTGAGTTGAGATGCTGGAAACCCCCGACAATTCCACTAGCACCGTTCCCTCGCTGGAGTAGGCGCTGGCTTCAGTGGGGGGAAAGGAAAGAAAAGCGGCCACGAGCAGGGCCACTAGTGTCACCGCCATACACGCCTTCCGGATAACGACCCGGCGGTAGGGGATCCGTGCCCGTGGGGAAGGCAGGGATGAACGTATATCCTGGTCCCTTCCCGCCTCCCGGGTAGATGAATCACGGGTCGAAGCCCATCTCACAGCTGCCACCTCCCCAAGACCCGGTTCCATAGGAAAAGTACATAGGCCTCTCCGCCACCACCGGCTGGTCGGACTCCACCCGCAGGGCCACGTCCAACCCCGACCCCACCACCTCGTTGACGAAGACGGTGCGGCGGGACCGGGCGGGCACCTTCACCTCCCTTGTCAGGTTCTGCCCCTGGCCCGCCCCCAAGAGGTAATGCACCTTCACCGTGGCCTCGGAGTCCTGGGGGTTCATCAGGCAGAGCCACGTCTCAAAGCCCGGCCGGGTGGTCCCCTCGGCGAAGTACCAGGAGCGGGAGGGGGTGGTGGACCCCATCGCGTTGTGGCCCCCGGGGGCGAAGCCTTTGTAATCGAAGTACATAGGCCTCTCCGCCACCACCGGCTGGTCGGACTCCACCCGCAGGGCCACGTCCAACCCCGACCCCACCACCTCGTTGACGAAGACGGTGCGGCGGGACCGGGCGGGCACCTTCACCTCCC
>JAPWVA010000018.1 GCA_028275245.1 Actinomycetota bacterium | reverse complement strand
GCCCTCTCCAGGAGGGATGAAAAAGCCTGGATAGACGGGGACCTCTGCCGAGGTTGTTCCATGTGCGTCCAGCTTTGTCGGAAGGGCGCGATCGAGGAGGTGAAGGATGCCTGACGCTGTGTTGGCCGGCGTGGGGGGGCAGGGCACGGTGCTTTCCACCCGGGTGCTGGCGGAGGCGGCCCTCCTTTCGGGATATGATGTGAAGACATCCGAGGTGCACGGGATGGCGCAGAGGGGTGGCAGCGTGGTGAGCGCTGTGAGGTGGGGGGAAAAGGTCTACTCTCCCCTGGTCCCATCGGGAAGCGCCGATTTCCTATTGGCCTTCGAGATGCTGGAGGGCCTGCGGGAACTGGGGTCCCTATCCCCCCGAGGGATCGCCATCGTTAACCCCTACCGGATGGACCCGCTCCCGGTGCTACGGGGGGACGCGGTTTACCCTGAAGATGCGCTGGAGAGGATAAGTGAAAGGGCGGGAAGGACGATGATCGTACCGGCCCGGGAACTGGCTATGGAGGCGGGATCCGCGAGGGCCCTGGGTTCATGCCTCTTAGGAGCCCTTTCCATCTTCCTGGACTTTCCTCGGGAGGCATGGAGGCAGGCCATCGAGAGGTATTGCCCGCAAAGGTTCGTGGAGGTTAACCTCAAGGCCTTCGAGTTGGGCAGGGAGTACGCAGGTCGTTCCTGAAAGCCTTGTTCAGGGGACACCCCTCCCCGGCGCGAACCGGGCGCTGCGGCGGGGTTGAGCCGAATCCTCGAGGGGAAGGTGAGGTCCATGGATGAGGAGGCACTCCGGGCCTGTTGGGATGAGCAGGAGACACCCAGCCTGGAAAGGTGCGACTGGTTCTCCAGCAACACCTTTCACCACCGCCAGTTCGCCGACTTGGAGAGGTTGCTTGAGGCAAAAAAGGGAAAGGGGGTCTCGGTAAGCGTTTGCCTTCCCAGCCTCAACGTGGAACCCACCATAGGAGAGATCGTCAGGACCATCCGGATGGAGCTGGTGGAGAGGGTCCCGCTGGTGGACGAGCTGGTGGTGGTGGATGGGGACAGCTCGGATCGCACCGCCGAGATAGCCGCGGCCGAGGGGGCCAGGGTTTTCCGCCAGGGGGAGATCCTCCCGCATATCGGCAGCCCCCAGGGGAAGGGGGACGCTTTGTGGAGGAGCCTTTACTGCACCAGTGGTGACGTGGTGATATGGGTGGACTCGGACATAAAGAACTTCCACCCCCGTTTCGTGTACGGCATCCTGGGTCCCCTGCTGACGGTGGAGGGAATCCGCTATGTCAAGGGATTTTATCAGCGTCCCTTGGGAGGGGAATCCCGGCTTTTCAGGGCCGGCGGGGGCAGGGTGACCGAGCTGGTGGCCCGTCCTTTATTGAGCCTTTTCTTTCCCGAGCTGGGTTCCCTCATCCAGCCCCTGGCCGGAGAGTACGGTGGGTGGCGGGAAATCCTGGAAAGGGTCCCCTTCTTCACCCGTTATGGCGTGGAGATCGGTCTCAACGTGGACATCTATACCCGCTACGGGATGGGTGTCATGGGACAGGTAGACCTGGAGGAGCGGGAACATTTCAACCAGCCCCTATCCGCCCTGGGCAGGATGGCCTTCGAGATATTCCAGGCCCTGCTCAAGAGGTTGGAGGAGCTGGGGAAGCTGAAGCTGCTTTCTGAGACCAGCCCCGAGTTCATACAGGTGGACTACAAGGACGGCCAGTACCTGCTGGAAAAGGTGGACCTGCACGTGGAGGAGAGGCCCCCCATGATCGAGGTGGAGGAGTACCGGAGGGCCAGGGGCTTGGCCTTAGGGGAGGAGGACGCCGGCAAGCCCTCGCACTGAGGCCACCCGGGGAGGCGCGATGTCGACGCTGGGGGTTCCCCTTGCCCCCTGGCCCGGGGTAGGGGCTTCCGTCCGCGGGATTCCACCTATGGAAGCAGCCGATCATCTCTAGGAGGAAACCGTTGGGCTTTCCCTGGGGCCTGGAAGAAAACAGGCTGGAGGAGCTGCAGAGGCTAGCCGCCGAGTTCTCTCCCGCCCGCAGATGGGGGGAGCTCGCGGAGTCCCTTTCGCCGGTGAGGGTCGTCTACACCGATGTGGACGGCACCATGCTGGGGCCGGGGGCCAGCTTCTTCACCCGCTTCGGGGGCGGTTACACCCTGAGGCCTGCCCGAGTGCTGGTGGAGGCCTTGGGCCGGGGGGTGGACGTGGTGCTGGTCTCGGGGCGCAGCGGCTACCAGCTGCGGGAGAACGTGAGGCTCCTGGGACTTCGCAACTACATCGCCGAGCTGGGGGTGGAGATAGGCTACGACCAAGGGGAAAGGGTGGTGGTCGATACCGGGGACCTGGAAGTGCCAGGTGAGGATCTCTACCGCTATATCACCGAGAGTGGCGCGGTGGACTTCCTCTTCCGTCGGTACCCGGGGAGGCTGGAATACCACACTCCCTGGTCCCGCTACCGGGAGCACACGCCGCTGTTCCGGGGGTTCCTGGACCTGGAGGAGGTAAACCGGGAGCTGGAGGAGAGGTTCCCCGGCTTGGCGCTGGTGGATAACGGGGTCCTCCCCTTCCGGAGTCCCACCCTGGAGGTGTCCGAGGTCCACGCCTACCACCTGATGCCCCGAGGGGTGAGCAAGGAGAAGGCGGTGCAAAAGGACATGGAGCTGCGGGGCTTTTCCCGGGAGGAGACGGTGGCGGTGGGCGACTCCTTGGCCGACCTGGCCTTCTCCGAGGTGGTGGGTGCCTTTTTCCTGGTCCGCAACGGCTTCCTCGCCAACCCCGGGGCGGTGGAGCTGGTGAGGGAGAGAGCCAACGTGGTGGTGACCAAGGGATACTTGAACGAGGGATGGGCGGAGGCCCTGGAGCTGGCGGTGCTGGGCACCTGCCCGCCGACGCGGGGCGAAGAGCCCTCCCCCAGCTGAGAATGCTTCCTATCCTGCTCCCCGGGACCGCGGCATCGCCGACCTGTGCTCCCATCCCGGCGGGTTGGAGGTCCCCGTCACCTTAGGGTCAAGGGATCATCTGGTCATGAGACCTCGCAGCATCACCCCCATACTCCCGTTCCCCTGGCCGCCCGCGATTTTGCGCACTTCCGGTAACCGGCCTTACCTTGGTTTCGGCTGAAACCGAGAGCTCGCACTCCTCTCCCTTTCCCGCCTTTACGGGTGCGGGGTTTTTACGCATCCCCGGGGCCACGGGGACACCGAGGCCGCGGGCCGTTCGCGGTCCCCTTGAGCGGCCGATGCCGGTGGGCTTCCCCTCCCGGGGAGTCGGCAGGGCTGGGGGAAGGACGGAGCGGCCGGTGGCTTCCCCTACCCCGGGTGGGGGCAAGTGACCGACCTGAGGCGAGGAGAGCATAGCAAACTCCCGCGCACCCACAATAACCCTTCAAGAGGATGCCGACTTGGCATCACGGGCTTCAGCATGGATCGTGGCAAGCCGATATAAGGAGAAAACGCGTCTCGATCGCTTTGCTGTCGAGACCGGCTTACCTCGATGTCGGAAGACCACGTCCGTGGAGGGTGGGGCTTGCCTAGGTAGCGCTGAACAGAGGGAAGGAGATGCTTGGGCGGCAGTGGCGCAAGGAAGCGAGGGGAACGAGGGTGACGCTCAAGAGAAATCTCGTGGTCTTCGCCAGGTTCATAAGGTTGCTTTCCTTCCTCTACTTGGTCATCCAGTACATACAGGTGAGGGATCGGTACGAGAAGGCCACCGTCATCCCCGTCGTGGCCGGCCTGGGGGTCTTCTACCTCTTCATGGACTGGGCTATCTACCGGGTTCTGCCCAGAAGGTTCAGGGTTATCTCCTACCTCCTAATGGGCACCGAGCTGGCACTCCTCTCACTACTTGTGTACTTCACCAGGAGCAGCCCCATCTTCGAGATCGACATCCTCTTCATACTGCCCATCGTGAACATCGCCCTCTGGTTCGGTATGCGGGAGGGCCTGGCCTTCGGTGGCCTGACATCCCTCGTTTTCACCTCCGTGGCCTTGGTCTCGGGAAGGATCAACGCCCAGACCCTCCCGGGTCTCTTGGGAAGGTACATCCTCTACATATCCGCCTCCATGATCCTGGGTTACATGTCGGACGTGGCGGATAGGGAGACGGAGGAGAAGGCGAAGAGGCTGGTCGAGCTGACCGCCCTCTCCAGTTTCGCCACCCTCTTCGATTCCTCCATGGCGGAGGAGCTGGTGATGAGGAACTTGGGGGATGCGCTGGCCAGGAGCCTGGAGCCGGACGTTTGCATGGTGTTCGGCTACATCCCGGAGGAGGGGAGGTTGGAGCTGGTCTACTCCCACGGGCTTTTGCCCTTCGAGTCGGAGATGGCCGTCCCCTCCGACTACGGCCTCATGGCCAGGGTGGTGCACGGGGGGGAGACGGTGCTGGTGACCGACACCGACCGCGAGCCCGACTATCGCCAGCTCATAAGGTCCAGGAGGCTGCGGTCCGCCATGTATTCACCCCTCAGGTGGAGGGATGATGTCTACGGGGTGGCGTTGGTGGGCTCGGAGCACAGGGAGGCCTTCGGTTACATCGAGAAGGAGTTCATGACCTCCCTCTGCATCCAGGCGGCCCTGGCGATTCACAACTCCCGCCTCTATGCAGACCTGGAGGACCGGATCGGGGAGCTGCATGCCATCTTCGAGATAGACAAGGCCATCACCTCCGCCGTGGACCTGGAGCTGGTGCTTCAGGAGATCGTGCACATGAGCGTGGGCCTGATGAACGCCCGGGTGAGCTCCATAATACTTTTGGACGAGGAGAGCGGGACCCTCAAGGTGGCCGCCGCCCATGGGCTACCCCCGGAGTACCTGGAAAGCGGTCCCTTCGGCATCGAGGGGAGCCTGGCCGGGCGGGTGGTCAGGGAGGGAAGGCCCATCGCCCTGGAGGTCATAGAGGAAGATACCCGGTGCAAGTACGCCGACCTGCCCGAAATGGCGGGACTGGCCTCGGTTCTTGCGGTGCCCCTCAACCTCAAGGACAGGATCATCGGCGTTCTGCAGGTGTACACCGGCGAGAGGCACCGTTTCACCCCCCACGAGGTGAACCTTTTCACCAGCCTGGCCAGCCAGGCGGCCATCGCCATCGAGAACGCCCGTTTGTTCCGCAGCCTGGAGGAGATATACATAGGCGTCATAACCGCCCTGGCCTCCGCCATCGACGCCCGAGACCCCTACACCCACGGCCACTCCGCCCGGGTGACCGAGTTCGCCGTGAGGATCGCCGAGAACATGGGGCTTTCCGAGGAGGAGAAAGATATCATCCGGTACGCCAGCCTCCTCCATGATATCGGCAAGATAGGCATAAAGGAGAGGATCTTGAAAAAGCCCGACAAGCTGACGGAGGAGGAGAGGAGGGAGATGGAGACCCATCCCCTCATCGCGGCCCGCATCCTCCAGAGCGTGACCATGCTGGAGCCGGTGATGAACCTGGTGATGCATCATCACGAGAGGTACGATGGGGAGGGATATCCCTCTGGTTTGGCTGGGGAGGAGATCCCCCTGGGGGCACGCATCATCGCCGTGGCCGACGCCTTCGAGTCCATGATCTCGGATCGTCCTTACCGTAAGGCCCTGCCCCTGGAGGAGGCGGTAGCCGAGCTCAGGAGGGGGAGGGGGACCCAGTTCGATCCCCGGGTGGTGGACACTTTCCTGGGGATGCTGGAAAGGGGCGAGGTTGGATTGGGGAAGGACGAGGTGGGAAAGATCATCTACCTGGAGGATTTCTATGGCGACGGCATGGCCAGTTCCACCTGAAGCGTCCCGGCGGTTCCCTTCACGGTATCGCTCCCTTTAGACCCCGCTGTGATACTTGCGCGGGTCTCCCGGCTTTCCCCCGACGGTGGGGTTTTTATATGAGCTTTTCCCTACCAGGGAGGAAAAGTCCTCCGCGCCATGGTTTCGCGTCCTGGCCCCACTCGGAGCCCCGATCTCGCTATTGACTTCCCGGGTTTGGATGGTCTCCGGCACCACAGGGCCCCTCTTGGAAGCCGGGCTCGCAGGGCGATCATGCACACCTTCCGTCTGGATGGCCATTCCGTCTCAATGCCGCCGTGATCCGTACCGATTAATCAATAAAGTCGCCCTCGGGCGGCGAAGCAGCCGTAAGCGCCGCGGGCCTACGGGGCGTGCAGGAAGGGAGGAGACCGTGAGCCACCTTCAGGAAGACGATTCCTCTATGGAGGAAAAGCACAAGGCTGAGGTGCTGGTGGTGGACGACGAGCCCGACGTGGCCCGCATCATCGCCTTCAACCTGGAACTGGAGGGTTTTTCCGTGCGGGTGGCCCACGATGGCAGGCAGGCGCTGGAGGAGGTGGCCCGCGCCAAGCCAGATTGCATTCTCCTGGACATCATGATGCCGGAGGTGGACGGCTGGGAGGTGCTGCGGAGGCTCAAGTCGGACCCTTCTACTTCCAAGATCCCGGTGATCGTGGTGACGGCCCGGGGCTCCGACGTGGACCGGCTGAAGGGTTACAGCGGGGGTGCGGTGGAGTACGTCACCAAGCCCTTCGATTTGGAGGACCTCAAGGAGCACGTGAAGAGGGCGCTCCATCCCCGGGATCCCGACCTGGAGGAAAGGCGCCGCAAGGAGCGGATCCGAGGCCTGCAGCTATCCACCCTCCATGCCGTGACCGAGGCCATCATCTCCAGCCTGGAAGTGGAAGAGGTCCTGCAGGTGGTCATGGAGAAACTGTCTGACCTCTTCCACCTGGACTTCTGTGCGGTCTTCCTCTTGGACGGCCAAGGCTCGCGGGTGGAGTCGGTGTTCCTGCACTCTGGCCCCACCTCCCAAGGCTTGCAATGCGGAACCCTCACGCCCGGCGGGGCCCAGAGGTTGGCCCGCCTTTTCCCACCGGCGGGCGAGAGCCGTCCCCTGGGTCTCACTCGGGAGGAGCTACCCTCCCTCAGGATTTTATCCGTCGAGGCCCTGCCCCCCGGGGTGGAGGAGGTTTTCTTCATGCCCCTCCGTTCGAAGGACAGGCTCATCGGCTTGATGTGCCTGGGGGCGACGGGCAAGACCTGGTTCAGCCGGGAGGAGGAAGAGGTCCTATCGGCGGTGGCCAACGAGACGGCCATGGCCTTGGAGAACGCCCGGCTGTTGGCCGACCTTAGGTCCCAGGAGGAGGCCCACCGCGGGCTCCTGCAGCGCCTCATCACCGCCCAGGAGGAGGAAAGGCGGCGCATCGCGGCGGAGCTACACGATGGCGTCATCCAGAACATGGCCGGTGCCTTGTTCCGGCTACGCCTCTTCGCCGCTAGGTCGCAGGACCTGTCCCCCGAAAGTAGGCAGCCTCTGGAGGAAGCCGAGGAACTGATAAACCGCAGCATCGGGGAGATGAGGAGGATCATCTCCGGCCTGCGACCGGCCATGCTGGAGGAGATGGGCCTAGCCTGCGCCCTGGAAGAATATGTGAAGACCCTGGAGCGCCTGGGTGAGCGTCATCCCGTGGTGGAGTTGGATATCAGGATGGGGGCCAAGCCCGACCCCCGGGTGGAGACGGCCCTTTTCCGCATAGCCCAGGAGGCCCTCAACAACGCGGTGAGACATTCAGGCTGTAAGAAGGTGCAGGTGAAGGTAGAGGAGAAAGGAGACGAGCTGCTTATGGAGGTGGCAGACGACGGGAGCGGCTTTGACATCTCCGGGATATATCGCCGGGAGGGCAAGGGCTTCGGCATCATCGGCATGAGGGAGAGGGCGGAGTCCCTGGGAGGGACCCTGGACGTGCAGTCGGAGCCGGGACTCGGTACCCGCATAAGCGTCAGGTTGCCGGTAGTGCCCGGAAAATGATGTGGCCCCGGGTCCCCTCGACCGGAAGAGCGCCGGATATGGTGGGATAAAATGGCTGGAGAAGGCCTGAGGACGGCGTAAGGAGGGAGTACGTGGCGGAAGGGAAGATCAGGGTGATGGTGGTGGACGACCACCGGCTGGTGAGGGAGGGCCTGGCCAACCTGTTGCGACTGCAGCCGGGTATAGAGGTTTGTGGCGAGGCTTCTGACGGGGACGAGGCGGTGAGCAAGGCCAAGTCCCTGAAGCCCGACGTCATCCTCATGGACATAAGCATGCCAGGTCTTAGCGGCATTGCCGCCACTCGCCTCATAAAGAAGGACCTCCCCGAGGTGAAGGTCATCATGCTCACCATGATGGACCAAGAGGGCTACGTCTACGAATCGGTCAAGGCAGGGGCCACGGGATACCTGCTCAAGAACGTCAGCCTGGAGGAGCTGGTGGAATCCATCAAAGAGGTGCACCGGGGCGGGGCCACCCTCTACCCGGAGGCCCAGGCCCACCTCCTCAAGGAATACCTCTACCTGGCACGCAAGAACCGGGACACTTACGGTCTGAGCGATCGGGAGTTGGAGATCCTGCAGCTCCTGGCGGACGGCCTTTCCAACAAGGAGATCGCGGACCGCCTGTTCATAAGCGTGCAGACGGTGAAGACCCACATCGCCCACATCTTCGACAAGCTGGGAGTCAAGGATCGCACCGAGGCGGTGGCATCGGCCTTGCGCAAGGGACTGGTGGTTTAGGGTGTGCCGGGGCCCTGCGCATCACACCTCCCCGGGCTCGTGATGGCCTTTCCCGAAGGCCGGTGGACATTACGGCGAGGGGTCTAGGAGACCGGCGCCCCCCTGGAGGAAAGGAAGGAAGATGGGCATCCTCAGGAAGATCCTTAACCGATTGGGTTTTCAGCGCTTTCTTTGTGATAGCTGTGCCTATGACTACCCCGGGGCATGCAACCGCCCTGAGCGTCCCAACGCCGTGGATTGCCCGGATTATCGCCCCCGCTTTTGAGGCTCCTAGCTTAACTGGATGGGCGAGATATAACCGCGATGGTTAAACGCCCCTTGCGCCCGCTCCACCCGGTCCCGGTTTCCTTTGTCATTTACCGGGTTGGAACCCCGCCGGAAAGTCCCTGGGGTAAAGGAAGATCAGGCCATCGCGGAAAAGGGAAGCGGAGGCGTCAAGCTCGGGCCGGGCGAAAAGGGCGTAGTTTTCGCGACGAGGTGGCCCCGGTGGCCGGGCTGATGGGATCATAGGTGAGTCAGGTGACGGGGGGCCAGGTATTCCTCCCGGTGGGCCAGGGCGAAGTCCACCATCTCCAGCATCTTTTCCCTGTCTTCTGGGAGCTTGCCATACAGGGGTAGGTAATTGGACACGTGGTCGCAGAGGAACCAGGCTTCCACTTCCAATCTCTCCAGCATGAGCCGGAGCTCCCTCATCACCGTCTCGCCCGAGGCCTCCCGGAACAGCCCCCTCCGCGCCTCCTCGTAGAGGGGTATCCCCGGCATGAGGTACAATGTGCGGGGTCTTATATAATCGGGTTCCATCCGGTTGAGGACCCGGGCGGTGTTCTCGGCGTGCTCCTTCCAGCGGTCCTCGCCGCCCAGCCCCAGTAGGACGTATACCGAGAGGGTGATGCCCGCTTCCCTGACCTTCCTCGCCGCCTCGATCATGCCGGTGGAATCCACTCCCTTCCTCATGCGGCGCAGGATCTCGTCGTCCCCGCTCTCCAGGCCGAGGTAGATGACATCTAGTCCCGCTTCCCGGAGCCTCTTCAGGGCCTCCGGCGACTTGCCCCTGAGGAACCGGGCGCCCCCGTAGGAGGAGATGCGCCTGGCCTCGGGAAAGAGCCTCCTGGCGTAGCGGATTATCTCCTCCAGTTTGTGGGAGTTCATGGCCACCGTGTTCCCGTCGGCCAGGAAGATGGATTCTACGTGCCGGTAGGCCAACCTGGCCTTCCTCAGGTCGGCCTTGACCTCCTCCGGGTCCCTCACCCGATACTTCTTCATCTTGTACATGCCGCAGAAGAGGCACTGGTTGTGGGGACAACCCAGGGTCACCTGCAGGATGAGACTTCCCGCCTCGCAGGGAGGCCGGTACAGGGGCTCCTCGTATTTCAGGACGGGGAAGACGTTGCAATCCATGGATTTATATTATACAGGACGACGGGCTCGGGTTCCCGCTCTTTCCGGTCGTCCCCCGCCAAAGACCGCTTTACCAGGTTTCAAACGCCACCCGCCTTTCACCGGATACCAACACGCTGTCCGGTCGTCCCCCGCCCTAGACGCTTTACCGGGCCGTTGAGCCCACGGAGACTTCTTTACTCGAGAGGTGTGAGGAGGACCATGCCCCGCCGATCCCGTTTTCCCTTCCCCGGCTCCCCGGGATCCGCGGGAGTGCTCAACCCCCGAACGGCCGCGCAGAGACCTCCCGCCAGCCCGGCCTAAAGCCTCCACCGGGCCCCGTGCGTCCCCGCTTCCCCCGGGTTACCCGCGCAGCCTCTCGATCTCCTCCACCGCTGCGTCGTGCAGGGCCACGCGGTAGCGGAATAGAGCCATTCCCGTGTCCAGGAGGATGCGCCTCACCGAACCCTGCAGCTCTTCCAGGGTGAGCCATCTCGCCTCGCGGATCTCCTCGGTGTCCCGCGGGGATAGGTCTCCGTCTCGGGCGAGGGCGGTGAATACCAGGCTTTTCCAGGGTTCTAACTCCCTGCCGCAGGAGAAGAGGGCGTCCACGCGGAGGATGAAGCGGTCCAGCACTATCTCCAGGCCCGTCTCCTCCAGCGCCTCCCTCCGGGCCCCTTCCTCCAGCCCCTCCCCCGGGCCAGCGGCCCCGCTGGGAGCCCGGTAGGCCCCGGGGGGGAAGAAGTGTTTGGCGATGGCCGCGAAGCGCCGGTACCCCCGGTCCTCGAAGATGAAGAGGGTGATGTCGTGGTTGCGGCCGTGCTTCTGGGAGCCGCGGAGCATCTCGAACTCGGCGGGGGATATCTCCACCGCTATCTCCATCCGCCGCGGCCTTCCGTATTTTTCCTCCATGGCCGCTATCATGCTCTCGGTGATGTAGGACATGATGCCATTATATCCCTCTATACCTGGCGATTTGCTCCAGGCGGCGTTCTCGCAGTTGAGGGAA
>JAPWVA010000017.1 GCA_028275245.1 Actinomycetota bacterium | reverse complement strand
ATGGGAAGCAGGTTGAAGGTGAAGAGCAGGAAATTCGTGTAGGCGATGAACACGAGGGTGATCACCACCCTCTCCGCCGCGCCGCCCCCCACCGCGTTGACCGCACCGGCTAATCCCATGCATGACAGGCCCAGCGCCAGGTTGGACAGGGGTCCGGCCAGGGACACATAGATGATGTAGCGCGCCCGGCGCAGGAGGAAAGGATTCACGGGCACGGGCTTTGCGTAGCCGATGATGAAGCCCCCATAGCCCATCAGGCTCATGAGGAAAAGGAGACCCGGCAAGATGAGGGTTCCAAAGGGGTCCACATGGGCCATGGGATCCAGGGTCACCCGGCCGGCGGCCTTGGGGGTGGGGTCCCCCAGTTTCCAGGCCACATAGCCGTGGCAGAACTCATGGAGGATGACCCCCAGCACGAGGCCGACCAGCATGTAGAGAGAGCTCTCCAAGTTTCCCATCTCTCAATCTTTCTGTTTTCCTCTGGGGATCATTCCACCCCTACTTTTCCCCCTCCCGAGACCAGGCAAGGCCTGGGCGCTCGTCCGCCCTCCTCGGAGGGGCTCAGCCGTGACCCCCACCCTCCCCGGGGGGCGAATCCGCCGCCCCCGGCGGCCCTTCCTCCTCCCCGGGGCTACCGGCCTCCAGAAAACCCGCCTCCCGAAGGTATTCCCACACCAGCCTCAGTTCCTCCTCTCTTCCCTTCACCTCCCCGTCCAGCACGGCATCCCGCAACCTTCCCAGGATCCGGGAATAGAGGGGCGAGGGCTCCAGGCCCATGGCCTCCAAATCCCTGCCGGTCACCTCGGGCCTGGCGCGGCTCCATCTCTCCAGGTAGGCAATCATCCGCTCGCGGGCCCGCGGCCCGCCCAGGGCATAGAGATATGTTAGGGATTCCCTTTTCAGCGGGTCAAGCCAGCGGGTGACCCGGCTGGGGGGGATCCCCTCCGCCTCCAGGTCCCGCAGGAGCCCGGGGACCAGGCGCAGGCACTGGAGGAGGGCATCCCGGTCATCCCTTCGGAACCGCATCTGGCGGCACCACCTCTCCGCCTCCCCCGGGGGAAGGGAGGAGAGCAGAGCAGCCATGGAAAGGAGCCATCCCTTGCCCTCGCTTCCCAGCAGGCCTCGGAGCTCCTCCCAGGACTCCGCCAGGCGGAGGAAGCGTCCCTCCACCGCGGCATCCACCTCCAGCCTGGGGTGGAGCGCCCGGAGGGCCCCTAAATCCTCCAGCCTCCGAAAACACCGGAGGGGGAGGGGATGGGGCTCCGAGCATATGTCGATGAGCTCGTCCCTCACCCGCGCGTTGGTGAGCCTCCCCACCATCTCCATCTCCACCGCCCGCCGTGCCAGGATCTCGGTCTGGCTTTCCATACGAAACCCGTACCTTTGCTCGAAGCGCACCCCCCGGAAGATGCGGGTGGGATCCTCCACGAAGCTCAGGTTGTGCAGGATGCGTATCCTACCCTCCTGCAAATCCCTGAGCCCCCCGAAGAAATCCAGCAGCTCGCCGAAGCGACGCCCGGTGAGGGCCACCGCCATGGCGTTGATGGTGAAATCCCGACGGTATAGGTCCTGCCGGATGGAGGAGCGCTCCACTACCGGCAAGGATGCGGGCTCCTCATAGAACTCGGTGCGGGCGGTGGCCACGTCTATCCTCCTGCCGGTGGGAAGGATCACCACCGCCGTTCCGAACTTGGGATGGGTCCTGATCTTACCCCTGAGATGCGAGGCCAGGGACTGGGCGAAGGCGATACCGTTTCCCTCCACCACGACGTCCAGGTCCAGCAGGGGATAGCCCAGGAGCAGGTCCCGCACCACCCCGCCCACCAGGTATACCTGGCAGCCTTCCCGGCTGGCCAACTCGGATATCTCCCTCAGCAACGCCATGGTCTCTCCGCTGAGGGAACGCTGCATCAGGTCCACCACCTCACCCCGGCCCAGGGAGACCTCCCCGACCCCAGGGGCCAGCCCCGCCAGGTAGTCCGCCCCGTGCAGGGCCCGCAACAGGTCCTTGCGGGTGACGATCCCCAGGGCCCTCCCCCCCTCCACCACCAAGACCCGACCGATGGCGTTCTCCATCATCAGGCGCTGCACCTCTTGCAGGGAGGCCTCCGGCTCCACCGTCACTAGGCGGCGGGTCATGAATCCCTTCACCGGCGCATGGCCCAGCCCGTGGTGGGCGGCCTTGTCCAGGTCCTTGCGGGAGATCATGCCCACAAGCCTCCCCTCACCGTCCACCACGGGAAAGGCGGTATGACCGGTGAGGCTCATCCTGCGGGAAGCCTCGAAGATGGGGGTATCCTCGGGGATGGTCCTCAAGGGTCCGCTCATGATCTCCCCCGCGGTGGATAGGGCCCGGACCTCCTCCTCCAGTACGGTCAACAGCTCCCCCTCCACCTCCCCCGGGGACCTGCCCCTTATCACCGCGGAAGCGGCCTGGGGATGGCCTCCTCCTCCCAGACGCGAGAGCACCCGGTCCACGTTTACCTGGGGAAGTCGGGAAAGGCCCACCACCACCACCCGGTCATTCATACGCACCAAGGTGAAGAGGACGTCCAGGTTCTCCAACTCGGCTAGTTTGTTGGCCACCAGCGAACTCCCCTCCACGTACTCGCCCAGCTCCGCCTTAGCCAGGGTCACCAACACTCCCCGCACCCTGACCTGACATAGGCCCTCCAGGAGTTGGCGCATGAGCTCGTGCTGTGCTGAGGTGAGGGGTTTCCCCAGGAAGCGGGCTACCACGTTGACGTTGGCCCCCGCCCGCATGGCGAACGCCAAGGCCTCTGCATCGTCTGGGGTAGTACCGGCGAAGGTGAGGGAACCGGTGTCCTCGTGAATGCCCAGCGCGAAGAGGGTGGCCTCGAAGGGAGTCACCGGGATGCCCCGTCCTCGGATGATCTTTAGGAGAATGGTAACCGTAGCCCCCACCTCCTCCCCGTAGTCCCTGACTCGCTCCCCCCGCAGGTCCGCAGGAGAGGGCGGGTGGTGGTCGTAGATGAAGACCTCCACCCCCGGACGGTGGGCCACCTCCTCCAGGTCCCCTAGCCGGGAGGCTATGCGATTGTCCACCATTATGAGGCGCTCAATCGCTTCCTTTTCTATGGCGCGGGAATCGGCGAGGTCGAGGACATCCCCGTGTAGAGCGAGGAACTCCCGCACGTTGCGGTTGACCGACCCGGCCAGGACCTTGACCGCCCCCGGGTAGAGCTTCCCCGCCGCCACCATGGAGGCCAGGGCGTCAAAGTCGGCGTTCACGTGTCCCACGATGAGGTCCATCCATAGCCTCCCGAAAAGGCTTCCCGCTACGAGGACCGGCCTTCAGGTGATCCTCTCCAGGACGAGGGGAGGGGGAGGGACCGGCTCCTCCCCCACCCGGAAGCAGGAAAGGGCTTCCCCTACCTCTTCCTCCGGCTTCTCCCCCCTCAGGATACAGAGGACCTGATCCCTCTCCACCCGGTCCCCCAGGCTCACCCGCATCAATGCCCCGGCTGCGAGGTTCAGCGGTCTTCCGCCGGCCCCGTATCCCGCTAGCCTCCTCACCAACCAGCCGAAGCGCCTGCCGTCGAAGGACTGGAGGTATCCGTCCTGGGGACATAGGACAATTGCTTCCTCGCTGGCCCGGCCCAACAGCCCCGGTTCCTCCACCACCCGCGGGTCCCCTCCCTGGGCCTCGATCATACGGGCCATCACCTCCAAGGCATAACCCCCCTCCAACTGCCTGAGCATGAGGTCTCGAGCCTCCCCCGGCCCCGAGCACAGGCCTCCCGCCGCCAGCAGTTCCGCCCCCAGTTCCAGGCAGTGATGAAATAGGCGTCCCCTAAGCTCCCCCCGGAGAACCTCCAACGCCTCCTCCACCTCCAGGGCATAGCCCACCCGGCCGGCCAGAGGCTGGTCCATGGAGGAGACCAAGGCCAGGACCCTCTTTCCCGCCCTCCTTCCTATATCCACCATCAGCAAGGCCAGCTCCCGCGCCGCCGCGAGGTCGGGCATGAAGGCTCCCATGCCCACCTTCACGTCCAGGGCGATGACATCGGCCCCGGCGGCGATCTTCTTGCTCATCACCGAGGAAGCGATGAGGGCCGGGCTCTCCAAGGTGGAGGTGAGGTCTCGTAGGGCGTAGAGTCTCTTGTCGGCGGGGACCAGGTCCGGCCCTTGGGCGGCTATTACCGCCCCCACCTTCCGGGCCACCCGCAGTAATTCCTCCGCCCCCAGGTCGGTACGGAAGCCGGGGATGGCCCTCAACTTGTCCAGGGTCCCTCCGGTGAAGCCCAGGGAGGCCCCGGAAAGCTTGACCACCGTGGCGCCACAGGCGGCCAGCCAGGGGACCAGGACGAGGGTGACTGCGTCACCGATCCCGCCGGTGCTGTGCTTGTCCAAACGAGGAGTGGGAAGGGAAGAGAGGTCCAACCTCTTTCCTGATTCTACCATGGCCATGGTGAGGTGGAAGGCCTCCTCTTCGTCCATTCCCCGCAAGCAGGCGGCCATAAGGAGGGCGGCCACCTGTCGCTCGTCCGCCCGTCCCTCCACCACTCCATGGACCAGCCGCCGCCAGGCCCCCGAGGGCAGCCGATTACCCTGCTTCTTCAACTCCACCAGGTCCCGCAGGTCAAGAGGGTCCTCCATCCCTTCGCTCCCCGTGCCATCGTTTGGCTGATCCCTTCCCCCGAAACACCCATCCCGTCCCGGGGGAATGAACCCGACCTTTACGCCCTCAACCCGCTTCCGCTGCGACCTCCCGGGCGAAGCTGGTCCCATCCAGGCCCTCCGCCGGAATCCCCAGCAGGTCGGCTACCGTCCTGCCGCAATCAGCGAAGCTCTCCCTGGTCCCCAGATCTACCCCCGGGACGATGCCCGGCCCGAAAACCAGCAGTATCGCCCTCTCGCGGGTATGATCAGTCCCCCGGAAGGTGGGATCGCACCCGTGGTCGGAGACGATAAATGCCACGTCCCCCTCCTTCAGCTCCGGCTCCAATTCCTCAAGGAACTGGTCGAACTCCACCAGTGCACGGGCAAAGCCCAAGGGGTCTCGACGGTGGCCGTACAGGGTATCGAAGTCCACCAGGTTGGTCATGAGGATGCCCTCCCCGCCCCGGCGGACCTCATCCAGCAACCTGGCCATGCTCTCCCGGTTGCCGGAGGTATGGGGAGAGGCATCGAAACCCCGCCCAGCGTAGAGGTCCCCTACCTTCCCCACTCCCAGCACCGGGAGGCCCGCCTCTCGGGCTCTCTCCAGGACAGTGGGACGGGGAGGGGGCAATGAGAGGTCCAGACGCTCCTCACCCACCCTCATGAACTCTCCCGGCCTCCCCACGAAGGGGCGGGCTATCACCCGGCTCACCGCCCATTCGCCCCGCAGGATCTCTCGGGCTACGCGGCAAAACCGGTAGAGATCCTCCAGCGGGATCACCTCCTTGTGGGCCGCCAGCTGGAAAACGCTGTCCGCCGAGGTGTAAAGGATGGGATATCCGGTGCGCAGATGCTCCTCCCCCAGCTCCTGGATGATCTCCGTGCCCGATGCGGGCCGGTTCCCGAGGACCCTGCGTCCTATGCGTCGCTCGAACTCCTCCACCAGTTCCCGGGGGAATCCTTCAGGAAAGACGGGGAAGGGACGATCCAGGATCACCCCCGCCAGCTCCCAGTGGCCGCTGGTGCTATCCTTACCGGGAGATTTTTCCAACATGGTCCCGTAGGCCCCCCGCGGCCGGGGGCAGGGCGGAACCCCCAGGATGTCGTCCAGCCACCCCAGCCCCAGGGCCTCCAGCCGGGACAACTCGAGGCTGCCCACCGCCTCCGCCAAGTGGCGCAGGGTATCCGCGCCCTCGTCACCATATAAGTGGGCGTCGGGGAGGGCCCCCGCACCCACCCCATCCAGCACTATCCAGATGACCCGCCTAGCCATCTACCCGTACTCCATCCCCGCTCAACCTTCCCCTTTCCCATCCTGGGACCGAGCCGGTGGGCCCAGCATCCCCGGGAAGGTGGTCGAAAAAGGTCCAACTCCTCGAGAAACCCGCCTCGGTAAACCCGCCCTGGGAAACCCATTGCGTTCCCGGGGCGGTCACGTCCCTCACCGTCGGCCACCATCCCGCCTCCCGCCATCCCACGATGCCCGCACTCGACACCGTTCACGGCTCCCATGTCCCCGGGGATCACCTTCACCTCCCGTAACGGCCGTGGTAAACCCGCCCCGGCAATCACCTGCCCTTTCTCAGATATCCCTTAACCACCCCGGAGAGGGGATGCCCGATATAGCGTCAAACTCATGCCGCGGCCGGGAAGGGATCCCGCGGGCGGTGTTTCCCACGCCCGCGCCGACAAAAAAGAAAGGGGCGCCGGGCCCCTTTTACCCCGGAAACCTCCAAACTCAAGCGCCCTGTCCCCCCGCCTTTCCGAGCGGTAGCTCCTGGTAATGCTCCATCCAGATCTGGTCGGCCAGCCTGCCGTACTCCTCTCCGTAGCGGTCTAGGTACGGCGCCAGCTCGGTGAGGAGACCCTCGGCCTCCGGATGGGTGGGCCTGGCACCGCACTTGGTCACGCATTCCCGGAGGACATAAGGATGGTCGATGATCATGCAGGGGCGTAGCAGGTTGGGGTGATAGGGACGCCTGCTCCTGATCTCGGTGAAAAACTCGCTGTGCAGCACCTCCCGCAGGGTCTTCTCCTTGATGTTGTCCACGGTGAAGTGGGCGAAGACGCAGGGCTCCACGTCGCCGGTGCAGGTGATGTGCAGGTAGTTATGGCCGGCGGCCATGCAACCTCCTACCAGGGGCCCGTCACACCAGAAGTCGGATACGAGGAGTTTTTTCTCCCGGCGCATGCGGTTGATGCGCTCCCAGCGCTGGATGCGCTGCTCGGGGGTGGTCATCAGATCCAGGGAGGGACGCGTCCCCACCGGCATGTACTGGAAGTACCAGCCGATGAAGCAGCCCTTCTCTTTCATGTAGTAATCCACGAACTCCTCGCTGGTGAGCAGGTCGGAGTTGAAGCGGGTGACGGTGGCGGAGAAACCGTATAACGCCCCCGCCTCCCGGAGGTTGTCCATGGCCTTGTTCACCTTGGAATAAACGCCCTTGCCCCGGCGCTCGTCAGTCTCCTTTTCGAACCCCTCCACAGAGATGCAGGGAATCACGTTGCCCAGTTCGGCTATCTGGCCGGCCAGCTCCCGGTCGATGAGGGTCCCGTTGGTGTAAACCTGGAAGGTGATATCCTGGTGGCGCCGGAAGATGTCCAGCAAGGGTTCGTAGAAGAAAGGTTCTCCCCCGGAGATCACGATGAAATAAATGCCCATCTCCTTGGCCTCGCGAAGGACCCGGTCCATAACCTCCACGGGAAGGTCGTCCTTTTTGGAGTACATCCCGGCATAACACCCCACGCAACGCAGGTTGCAGCGCATGGTGGGGCTAATCACCATCAACATGGGGGGACTGAAACCGTTCTCCCTTTCGAACTCCTCCCTCTGGCGCGCCTTGTAGAACAAGGCATCCACCAGGAAGTTAATGGCCCCCCGCCGCACGTTCCGATGCATGTGGGGAAGCCGGTTCTTGACCTGCAGAATCAGGGTCCGCACGAACTCCTGGCCATCGGGCCACCGGATCTGGCCGACGAAGCGCTCGGCGAAGGACAGGAGCTTGTCGTCGGGGATGTTGGGAAGCACGTACACCAGGCCGCTCACCGTCTTCTTGACCCAGAAATCCCTTATGTTGCTGGATACCGCCAAGTTTCCCACCTCCTATGGAAAAACATCGTGATGGGCACGCTTGTGAAACTTATCCTCTCCCTCTTGCACCCTCCCCCGGGATGCTTTGCTTTGATACCTATTCTATACGAAACGGGCTTCCTTCAAACCTCAAAGCCAAGATTCATACGGGAATGCCGTCTTCCCTCCCCGTCTTAGGATTCCTTACCGTATCGCTGACCTCCTTTCCGGACTGTAAAGGGAAGATGCCCTTGTTCCCCTACGCGAGCCATCTCCCCACGGGATGTAAGCCGCCCCCTATGAGGCGAGTTGCCTGGCGACCCTCCCGGCCGCAGGCCCTCCCCTCCCAGGCCAGCCGGTCACCGGGAACCTACCCCACGCCAGCCGTCGGCCGGCGACCTGCTTTCTTTAGGCCCGGGGGTGGGCCCGGAGATAAACCTCCCTTATCCTCTCCTTGCTCACGTGGGTATAAACCTGGGTGGTACCGATGCTGGCATGGCCCAACAGCTCCTGGATATAGCGGAGATCGGCTCCCCTTTCCAGCAGGTGGGTGGCGCAGCTGTGCCTTAAAGTATGGGGGGTGACCTTCTCTCCCAAACCCACCTTCTCGGCCCTGGTCCTCAGCATCTCCCATACCCCCTGCCGGGTTAGCCTCCTCCCTCGGTTGCTCAGGAAGAGGGCCCTCTGGCCGGGGACTCGCACCAGGGCTGGCCTTCCCTCCCGCAGGTAGTCCCGGAGGGCCTCCAGGGCCTTGCTCCCCAGGGGCACCACCCTCTCCCGGCCACCTTTCCCCATGACCCGTACCTCTGCCTCCGCCAGGTCCAGGTCCTCCAGGTCCAGGCCCACCAGCTCCGAGACCCTCATCCCGGTGGCGTAGAGGGTCTCCAGGACTGCCCGGTCGCGCAGGCCCGCCGGACCCTGGGGAAAGGGCAGATCCAGCAACCTTTCCACCTCCTTTTGGCTTATGACCCGGGGAAGGCGACGGACATAGCGGGGGTAATGGAGGTCCAGGGCGGCATAACCTCCTCCCCTTCCCTCCTCCACCAGGAATCGGTAAAAGCGGCGTACCGCCGCGGTGGCCCTGGCCACCGAGCGGGGGGAAAGCCCTTCCTCCCCTAGAAAGCTCAGGAAGGCGGTGAGCTGCTTCCTCTCCAGCTCCTCCGGCCCCCTCGCACCTACCCGGCGGGCGAATCGGGCGAGGCGTCCCAGGTCCCTACCGTAGGCCTCCAGGGTACGGGGGGAGAGGCCTTTCTCCACCCTCAAGTAGAGGAGGAACTCCCGGACCAACTCGTCCCAGGCGTCCGCTTCCCTTTCCGCTTTTCCCTCTGCCGGGGCGCCATCGCCTTCAACCCCGTATCCGGCCTTCTCGGGAGGGACTTCCGACCCCGACCCGGGGCCAATCTTCGCGGATGGAAGGTAACGACCCCCTTCCCGGGGGTCTTTCACCCCACCGCCTTTTCCCCTCAAGGGCCCTCCGGCACCGGCCATGTTCCTCCCGCTATCCTTAGCGGCATCCACCGGCCCCGGGCTTCCCGACCCCGATGGTCGTCATGCTCACGCCTGAGCGGAAGGTCCTGGCCCTTCCCCGGGACGGTAGACGCCCCGGCGGTAGAGGCACGCCAGGGCGATTCCCGCTATGCTCTTGGAGTCCTCGATCTCGCCCGAGGCCACCAGCTCAAGGGCCTCGTCCAGGGATACCTTGAGCACCTCCAGGAACTCGTCCGCCTCCGGCGACGCCTGGGTGGGGACCAGTTCCTCCGCCAAGAACAGGTGAAGGACCTCATCGCTAAAGCCGGGGGAAGTGTAAAAGGAGGCCAGCCTGGTCCAGGATCCAGCCCGGTAGCCGATCTCCTCCTCCAGCTCCCGGCGGGCACATTCCAGGGGTTCCTCCCCCTCCACCAGCTTTCCCGCTGGGATCTCCAGGAGCTCCTTTCCCGCGGGATGGCGGTATTGCCTCACCAGGAATATCCCTCCGTCCTGGTCTAGGGGCACCATTCCCACTGCCCCCCAGTGGCGCACCAGCTCCCGTTCCGCCTCCACCCCGTTGGGAAGGAGCACACGGTCCAGATAAAGTCTCACCACCTTGCCCTCAAAAACGGTCTTCCTATCGATCAGTCTGTGCCCACCGTCCATCTCGCCACCCCTTCCGAGGGGTACCGGACCCCCTTATGTCTGCAGGCTTCCATCGTTCCGGCCTGGCTCCCATCACCGTCGGGCCCGAAAGGACCGGGATTTCGCCGAACGCAGGCAGGGTCCACCTCAACGTAAACCCCTCGCCGCCTGCACTATCTCTCGAAGCCAACGGGAGAGCCGCTCCAGTTCCTCCACCTCCACGTATTCCCTGGGGCTGTGGGATTCCATGACCCCCATGGAGAGCACCACCGCCCGGATGCCTAAAGCGTTCAAGAAGTTGGCATCGCTACCCCCTCCCGAGGAAGCGGTGAGGACCTTCATCCCCATGGCCTTGCCCCCCTCCACCACCACTTGGACCAGGGGATCCTCCGGGGGGATGGAGAAACCCTCGTAGGCCCTCTCGAACTCCACCCGCACGCCCACCCCGGTGGAGTTCTCCGTCTCCACCGCCGCCTTGCGTATGGCCTTCTTGTGGGCCTCCAGCTTATCGGGGACCAGGGACCTCACCTCTCCCAGCGCCACCACCTCGTCGGGAACGATGTTCACCGCCTTCCCGCCCCAGATGATGCCCACATTGGCCGTGGTATCCGAATCGATCCTGCCCCAGCGGATCAGGCTTATGGCCCAGGCGGCGCCGTAGATGGCGTTGATCCCCTTCTCCGGTTCCACGCCGGCATGGGCCGACCTGCCCCGGAAGGTCATCCTCAGGTTGTCCTGGGTAGGGGATGCAGTGATCACCGTCCCCACCCTTCCCGCCCCATCCACCACCAGGGCATGGCGGGCAGCTATCCTCTCCCGCTCCAGGTGCCGAACTCCCTGCAGTCCCCGTTCCTCGGCCACGGTGAAGAGGAACTCCAACGGGCCGTGGGGAAACTCCCCCCTCACAGCTCCTCGTAAAAGGTCCATTAGAACGGTAATTCCCACCTTACAGTCAGCCCCGAGCACCGTGTCACCCTCGGAGACCACCCGGTCGCCCTTGACCTTAGCCTTCACCCCCCTTCCCGGGCTCACCGTGTCCAGGTGGGCGCAGAGAAGCAAGGGGGGTGCGTCCAGGCCCGAGGCGGGCAGGCTCACGTAGAGATTACCCGCCTCCCCCCCTATCCTTTCGCCGGCGCCGTCCATGTAGGGCTCCAGGCCCAGGTCCTTCATCTCCCGCATGAGCATCCGGGCCAGCTCGCCCTCGTGCAGGCTCTCGCTGTCCACCGCGGTGAGCCGTAGGAAATATTCCAGCAGGGCCTCCTCCAATGCCATCACCTCCA
>JAPWVA010000097.1 GCA_028275245.1 Actinomycetota bacterium | reverse complement strand
CGGGGACGAGGAAGAGGGAGTTCGGATGGCCTTCGAGCCCGGGCAAGGCCCCCAGTCCCTTGGATATAACCGGGGGAAACGGGGAAGGTGGATTGCCGCGCTATTCAGGCTGGCGGCATGGCTGGATTCTCGGCCTTACACCGGGGAGGGGGGTGTGGGCTGGGTGCTTTCGAACAGGGGCGAGGGGGGTATGACCTTACTCCCCCTCCCGTAGCGGAGGGGTCCTTCCCCTCTGCCGGCAGGCTAGGGGATCCGGGCTTCCCGGGCCGCCGAGGGCGAGACCACGGTACAGGCAACCGCCGCCGCAGGAGGGAAGCTCGGGACAGCCGAGGCAGGCGGAGGGAGGCCCAGTCCGAGGCAGGCCCTTCCAGGCCGCCCTCAAGCCCTCCCCCGCGTCACCGCCGACCACTTCCCGGAAGTACCCGCACTTGACCAGCGTTCCCATGGGGGTGACACAGGCCATGTGAGCCCCGCACCCCTCCTCGCCCGAGGCCTCGTGGGGCCCGGTCCCCCATCCCAGCTCGAGGAGGGGGAGGGCTTCCTCCAGCGGGGCAAGCAGCTCCCGGTTCTCAGCCAGCCTCCCCTCCGGCACCGGGTACTCCAGGGTCCAGGCCATTACCCCCATATCTCCGAGCAGCCTTCCCAGCCCCTCCAGCTCCCCCAGGTTCCTGGAGTGCACCACCGTGGCCACCGATACGTCCTTTCCCAGCTCCAGGGCATGGCCCAATCCCTCCAGGGCCCGACGGAATGTCCCCTCTCCCCTCAGGTGATCGTGCCCTTTCTCCAAGCCGTCCAGGGATACCTGGACCTCGTGGAAGGGGAGGAGATCGCCCGAGAGTCCCGAAAGAAGCAGGCCGTTGGTCACCAGGACGGAGCGGAAATCCCTCCTCTCGAGGGCAGGGACCAGCTCCTCCCAGCGGGGGTGCTGGAGGGGCTCGCCACCGGTGACGATGAAGCGCAGTCCCCCCATCTCTTCGAACTCGTCCACCAGCCGGTGGAAGAGGTGGGGCTCCATGTCTGATGAAGGGGGATCTCCCAGGTAGCAGTGGAGGCAGGCCAGATTGCAGCGGGAGGTCACCTCCACCATCAGGTAGCGCAAGGAGGGCCTCTCATTGACCCCCACGCGGACAGGGACCGGGTGGGGTTCGGGATGGGGTACCAGCAGCCCCTCGGAGAGACAGTATTCCAGGAAATCCTCCTCCGCCTCGAGGGTGGAGAGCGGACTTGTGCCGTCGCAGCGGAGGAAGAAGCCGAAGGCCTCCTCGCTCAAACGGTAAAGCTCGTCCCGGGGTGCGTGGTAGAGGCAGGGTTCCTCCAACCTCTTGAGCGAAACCCCCGGCGCCAGGGTCGGAAACATGTCATGCTTTTCCATCGGCGACCCCTTGCCTTTCGCCCGGCGGAAAGACCTGTCCCTGGGTGGGCAGGGAGAAGGTCCCTCCCGTGTTCGTGGCACCGTCATTCGTGAAGGTGACCCAAGACCTCAAGCGCCCTGCGCAGGTCAAGCCCTCCTCTCCGGAGGAGTTCCCGGAGGAGCAGGTAACACCCGCATTCAAGGTCCTCCTCCTCCCCGGGGTGGTAAAAGGGGCAGTCGGAGCAGAGCATCTCCCGGTACGTCAGGTCATCCAGCTCCCTCTTTCCCTCCAGCACTTCCCGGGCTACCTGGAGGAAGTGCGGGTGGGAGAGTCCTCCCGAGCTCTCCGCCATGGCCGAGACCTCCCGAGCCTCCTGGGTGTGAAGGCCTTTACACCATGGATTTTACCTGCCGCGGTTGTGCTGGGTCCGTTCCGGATCATTTTCCCGGCCCCCGCAACGGGGTTATCCTCTTACCTGTAAAAAAAAGGACAGGACCTGGGCAGCCTGGACGTTTCCGTCGGACGGGAAGCGCGGGGATGGCGGACGGGATTATCCCTTAGGGTTATAAACATCCTCCGGAAATTAACGATAAAGGAAAGGGGACGATCCCAAGGGGCGGGATGACCAGTAAGGATGCCCGAGCGGGACCTCCGGGAGACAAGGCGCGCCGGAGTCTGAAGAGGCCCGGGCTCAAGGGATGGGGCGTGGACGCACGGGAATGGATCAGGATTTGGAGAGAAGTCTACTGGAGAACCTTCCCGGCTTGGGGATGATCCTGGACGGCGAGGGGAGGATCCTCTACGTAGCCTCCTCCTGCCGGGAGCACCTGGGGATGTCCCCCGAGGCCCTGGAGGGGAGGCCCCTCAACGGGCTTTTGTCCGAGGGGGACCACAAGACCCTGGCGGAGGTCCTCTCAGCGGGAGTCCGCTGGAAGGGTGAGGCCAGGTTCCTCGCCGGGAAAGGAGAGCTCCTGCATCACCAGCTCACCCTCACCCCCATATGGGAAGGTAAAGGCTGGCTCCTTATATCCTGCGATGTGACCGGGTGCCGGGAGGAACTCGAGGAGGCGAGCTTAGAACTCTCGAGGTATGAGGCCTACCGGGAGATCTTCGACGCCGCCAACGACGCCATCTTCGTCCACGATATCCAGAGCGGGGCCATACTCCACGTCAACCGGAAGTTCGAGGAGATGTACGGCTATACCCGCGAGGAGGCGCTGGACCTCACGGTGGAGGACCTGAGCTCTGGGGAGCCTCCTTACGACCAGGAACACGCGGTGGAGCTGGTGCGGAGGGCAGCGGCGGGGCAGCCCCAGTTATTCGAGTGGCGGGCGAGGCGGAAGGATGGCTCCCTTTTCTGGGTGGAGGTCAACCTGAAAAGGGCGAAGGTCGCGGGGGAGGAGCGGGTGCTCGCCGTAGTCAGGGACGTGGAAGAGCGCAAGCGGGCCGAGGAGGAGCTACGTCGGAGCGAGGAGAGGTACCGGGCGGTTTTCGAGACTTCCGGGACCGCCATCATCCTGGTGGACGAAAGGGGAACCATCCTGGAGGCCAATCCCATAGTGGGGGAGCTCTTCGGCTACTCCCGGGACGAGTTGGTGGGGAAAAGGCGTTACATGGATTTTATCATGGGAGAGGACCTGCCCCGGGTCAAGGAGATAAGCAGGAAGCTCGCCGCCGGGGAGCTTTCCTGTCCCCAGCGCTACGAGGCCAGGGGGCTGGCCAGGGACGGTTCCGTGAAGCACCTCGTCTGCTTCGCCAATTCCCTTCCGGGAGTGGGCGGAGTGGCCTCCTTCATCGATGTCACCGACATGAAGCGCATGGAGGAGGTCGTGCGGGAAAGCGAGGCCAGATACAGGACGATCTTCGAGTCCACCGGGACCGCCATGTATCTGGTGCGCCGGGACGGGTTGATCACCGACATCAACACGGAGGCGGAGAGGCTCTTCGGTTACCCACGGGCCGAGGTGGTGGGGAGGATGCGATACCTGGACCTGCTCCACCCCGACGAGGTGGAGAGGGCCAAGGATTATTCCCTGAGGATACTGAGGAATGAACTGCCCACCCCTTTCCGGTATGAGGCCAAGGTCCGCCACCGATCCGGCCGTACCCTGGAGGCGATGGTCACGGTGAGCATGCTCCCGGGCAGGGAGGAGAGCGTTCTCTCGGTGGTGGACATCACCGAGAAGAAGGAGTACGAGAGGGAGCTGCGCCGCAGGGCCCAGGAACTCAAGGACTTCGTGAGCATGGCCGCCCACGAGCTGAGGCACCCGGCCACCCTGCTCAAGGGCTATTCCTACACTCTGAAGAGGGCTTGGGAGAGGATGGACCGGGAGGCGCGGGAGGGGGCTTTGGAGAGCATCGATGCGGCCACCGATAGCCTGGTGGAGCTGGTCGAGGAATTGTTGGATGCCTCCCGGGTAGAACGGGGGAAGCTTTCTTTGGAGCCAGGGCCAGTGAACCTGGTGGAGCTGCTTGAACGGGCCCGGGAGGAGCTGGGGGCGAGGGCATTCAGCAGGGAGATAGTCCTGGACGTCGAGGAGGACCCCGGCCAGGTCCGGGCGGACTTCAACCACTTGCTCAGGGTGCTGGTGATACTCCTGGACAACGCGGTCAAGTACTCCCCACCGGGAGAGGAGATAACGGTGACCCTTTCCCGGCGGGGCGGTGAAGCATTGGTCTCGGTGTTGGACCGGGGACCGGGCATCCCCGAGGAGGACCGGGAGAGGGTGTTCGACCGTTTCTACCAATCGGGTAACGGGAAGAAGGGCTTGGGGCTGGGACTTTACATAGCCCGGGGCATAGTGGAGGCCCACAGGGGCAGGATATGGTGCGAGCCCCGCGAGGGAGGTGGTACCGCCTTCCGTTTCACCCTACCCCTGGGCGATACGGAGGATGGGGGCCGCCCGACGGATTGATGGAACGGGTGGGACACAGCCCGGGATTCCCATACGACCGAGGCCTTGCCGGCCAGAGGACCCGGTATGCCGGGACCGGCCGAGGGGCTTACAACCGGTCCGCTCCTCCGGGGAAAAGGGGAAGATCTCCCGCCGGGAGGCCTCCTCGGGGTGAAGGTCCGCCGAGGATGTCAGCGCCAAGGAGGGCTCAGTCCTGTATCCCGGCCAGGAACTTGGCGTACCTCTTCTTCTCCTCGATGTCATAGGTCCCCAGGATGGCTATGTCCTCCATCACCGGGGAACCGCCGCCGTGCACGCCGGCGTACTGCATCACACCGGCCATGGAGGAGCAGGCCAAATCGCTAATCCAGGCGAAGCACTTGTAGACGTTCTCCGGGCTCACGTGATCCGCCCTCTTCAAGTACTTCTTCACCAGCTCCCCCACCTCGGGGCTCACCACTTCCTCGCTGTAGGGGAGGGTGGCAGGGAGACCGCCGGCCAGGTCAGCCAGGATGTCGTATTCATGGTACAGGTTGACCCCGGCGTGCTTACGAGCCACGTTGCAGAAGACCACGTCGGGGACCTGGGTGCCCGAGGGGGCCTTGGAGGACTTCACGGCCGCCGCGATGCCGCACCCATATACCAGCTCTGCCACGCTGATGAGCTCGGCCAGCTTATGACGCACGTGGCTCTCCCGCTCGATGCCGTTGTACTCCGCCACCAGGGCGGCGGTGCCCATGATGATGTCGGTCATCCCGGGCTTACATCCAGTGTAGGAGTGGCGGTGGTAAAGGGCGAAGAGCAGCGCCAGCTGGCCGCCGAACTCCGTCTCCCCGCAGAGGAACACCCTTTCCCAGGGGACGAAAACGTCGTCGAAGATGGTGAGGGATTCGATCTCGCCCTTGCCGGAGAGGGGGCTGGCCAGCTCGGGGACCCGGTCCCGGTACTTGGCCCCCCGGCATACCAGCTTAACCCCGGGGTGGTCACCGGGGACGGCGAAGGCAACGGCCCAGTCCTTCTCCTCGGGGGTGAGGAAACGGGTGGGGATGGCGATGATCTCGTCGGCCAGGGGGGCGAAGGAGTTGTGGGCCTTGGCGCCCCTCACCACGATCCCGTCCTTCCTCTTCTCCACCACCCGCAGGTAGAGGTCGGGGTCGGATTGCTCGTGGGGTCGGCGCTTGCGGTGGCCCTTGACGTCCGACTGGGCGCAACAACCCACTATGTCGTTGGCCTGCCAGTACTTGAGGTACTCCAGCCAGCGCTGGTGGTATTCGGTGCCGTGGACCTGGTCACACTGGTAGGTGATCACGGAGAGTGCGTTCATGGCGTCGATGCCCATGCAACGGGCGATGCACCCGCCCACCATCCGGGTGGCCACCCGGGTCATCTCCT
>JAPWVA010000105.1 GCA_028275245.1 Actinomycetota bacterium | reverse complement strand
GGCAGAAGCGGTTGATGGTCTCACCGGTGAGGTGGGAGGTAGCGGTGCAGAGTTGGCGGTAATCGGGATGGGCGGCCAGCTCGAAGGTGAGGTCCATTATCTCGGTGCCCGGCAGGTCTTCCCTGCCCAGGATCTCCCCTCCCATGTAGATGTTGGGCCGCATGGACTTGAGCTTCTCCCTATACTCGGCCGAGGTACGCATGGTTACCTACCCCCTTCAAATCGAGTTTTACACGACGCCATGAATATTGTAGAATGACTTTAAATTAAAAGTCAAATTTAGAAAGGGGGTTAATATATTATGGGAAATTTAGAGATAAAACCACAGCCATCATCGATGCCGCCCTGAAGGTCTTCGGCGAGAAGGGGTACTACAACGCCACCATATCCGAGATCGCCCGGGCCGCCGGCGTGTCGGAGGCCACCATCTACGAATATTTCGGGAGCAAGGAGGACCTACTCTTCGCCATCCCGGGCGAGATAACCAAGAGGGCGGTGGATTTCATGGAGCACATGGCGCCCTATGTGAAGGGGGCGGCCAATCGCATCCGGGCCATCGTCTACGGCTACTACCAGCTTTATAAGGAGAACCCGTATTACTCCTCCCTGGTCCTTTTGGACCTCAAGCACAACCGCAACTTCATGGAGACGGAGAGTTACCGCGAGGTGAGAAGGGCGGCTCGGCTCATACTGGACGCCATCCAGGAGGGCATGGAATCGGGAGAGTTCAGGGACGACGTGGACCCCTACCTTCTCCGCTCCATCATCCTGGGCACCATCGAGCACATCTTCTTTCGCTGGCACCTGAAAGGGCGCAAGGATGACCTGAAAGATTTCGTGGACGACTTCATGGATGTGCTCCTGCGGGGCATATCCAGGGACAGGGGCGAGAAGACCTTGCGGGTGGAGCTGGTGGTGGAGGACGGGCGACACCTTTCCCGGGGTGGTGAAGGTGGATCATAGGAGGAATAACCCTCCGCTCGGGGAAGTCCTTTATGAAAGGAACGGTCCCGAGCGGGGAGGCGAGGAAATTGTGCCTTTTCCTCAACGAGAGTTGCTGTGCCCGTTGCCCCTTCTTCTCCTGCCACAATAACCCCTACTTCAACTTGGCCCTGGAGATAGCCCGTGCTTCCCTGCGCCCCCACCCGTTCGCCGGGGAGGAAGGGGAAATGACAGGGCCGTCCGCCCCCGGCACCAGCTGACCGGTACGGCCAGCGTGGATGCGGCGGCGTTAGGCCTCTGTGCCCGACCGGAGAGGACCCCCGCCGGCTTCATCCTCCGCTACCCCTCAGGCGGGGACGGTGGGTCGGACTCCCGCACTAGCTTCCGGGCCCCTGGGCGGCAGGGTATCCCGGATGGGGTCCGCGGTCGCGATGATTCCCGGCAAGGCCCGCCAGAACGGTGGAGCAATCCTTGCCCCGATGCTTGCCAGCCTTGGTTACCACATTTGACCATGATGTCAGGGTGCTTCTTCTTCTGTCCGGGCGGGTAGAATAGTCCATGTCGTGATAATCCATATCGTGGCGGGCCGTGTCTAGAAGCGAGGAGATAAGGAGGGGGAGATGTCTGAAAGGGAAGAGGAGCCAAGGGACCAGGTGGTGCTGGAAGTGCGGGACCTTCACGTGGAGGTGGAGGGAAGGGAGATCCTCCACGGAGTGGACCTGATGATAAAGTTCGGGGAGACCCACGTCCTCTTCGGGCCCAACGGCTCGGGAAAGACCACCCTGCTCATGGCCATCATGGGCTTTCCCCGCTACCGGGTGACCAGGGGGAGGATAATCTTCGCCGGGGAGGACATCACGGGGCTTGAGCCTCACCTCAGGGCGCAGAGGGGCATTGGGATAATGTTCCAGAGGCCTCCCACCATACGGGGACTGGCGCTGCGGGACATGGTGAGGCTTTGTGCCGGTGGGGAGATCGACCTTTCGGCCATGGCTGAGGAGATGAACCTGGTGGATTTCCTGGACAGGGACGTGAACTACGGGTTCTCCGGCGGGGAGATAAAGAGGTCGGAGCTGCTCCAGCTGCTGGCCCAAGACCCCAGGCTGGTGCTCTTGGACGAGCCCGAGTCGGGGGTGGACATGGAAAACCTCCAGTTGGTGGGCCGGGCCATCAGGAAGCTACTGCAAAAGGACAGGCGCAGGACCCGCACCAAGTGCGGGCTCATCATAACCCACACCGGGTACATCCTGGACTACGTGGAGGCGGACACGGGCCATGTGATGTGCGACGGGAGGATAGTCTGTTCCGGCAATCCGAGGGAGCAGCTGGAGGGCATCAGGAAGTTCGGTTTCGAGGAGTGCGCCCGCTGCACCCGCTGAGCCAGGCCGAGGTTTGAACGGGAGGGGCCGGCGGGTGGAAGGTCGCCTGCGCCAAGGGGAGAGTCACCAAGAGAGGGGTGAAAGGATGGCATCGCCGGAGGATAGGATCAGGGAGCTCAAAGAAAGGGCCATGAGGGCCGCGGGCAAGCCCGCTCCCTACGGCCCCGACATCGACCTTTCCCAGTATTCGTGCACTCCCCAGGAATGCGCTTACGCTGAGGAGCTTTCCGACATCCGGGACGTGGACCCGGAGGAGCTGGCCCGCTCGGGCGTGGATATCACCGGCAAGGGCAGGTCCGGGTCCTTCGTGCAGCTGGACAACACCATCGTTCACCGCAAGGCCCTGGAGAAGGGGGTGGAGATCCTAGGCACCACAGAAGCCCTGCGCAAGTACGACTGGGCCTGGGAGTACTTCTGGAACGTGGTGCAGGTGGACGCGGACAAGTACACCGCCGACGTGGAGCTCAACGGCTATGAGGGCTATTTCATACGGGCCCTGCCGGGCTCCCGCACCGTCTACCCGCTTCAGGCTTGCCTGTACATCCGCTCACCCCGCCTGGTGCAGAGAGTACACAACATCATCATCGCCGAGGAGAACTCGGAGCTACACATCATCACCGGCTGTGCCAGCGACCACCGGGTGGATATGGCTCTTCATCTGGGAATCTCGGAGTTCTACGTAAAAAGGAACGCCAAGATAACCTTCACCATGATCCATAACTGGGTACCCGGTATGGACGTCAGGCCAAGAAGCGGTGCCGTGGTGGAGGAGGGAGGCGTGTTCCTCTCCAACTACATCGTCATGGAACCGGTGAGGTCCCTACAGCTCTATCCCACCGCCCGACTGGTTGGGGAGGGGGCGGTGGCCCGCTTCAATTCCGTCTTGGTGGCTCGCCCAGGCGTGGAGATGGACGTGGGCTCCCGGGTCGTCCTATCCGCCCCTCGCTGCAGTGCCGAGGTGGTCTCCCGGGCCATAACCCTGGGAGGCAGCATCGTGGCCCGGGGCCACTTGAGGGGCGAGGCGGAGAAGGTCAAGGCCCACCTGGAATGCCGGGGCCTCATCCTGGAGGAAGGGGGAGGCATGCTCGCCATACCGGAGCTGGAGGCTACCGTGCCCAACGTGGACATGTCCCACGAGGCGGCGGTGGGAAAGATCGCCCAGGAGGAGATAGAATACCTCATGGCCCGGGGATTAAGCGAGGAGGAGGCGACCGCCACCATAGTCAGGGGCTTCTTGAACGTCAGGATCGAGGGACTTCCACCGGTGCTGGAGAGGGAGATCCAAAAGATGATGGAAATCTCCCAGAGGAGCGCCCTGTGAGCGATTTCCCGGGGGGCTGGTCAGCGGAAAGGGAGTTCGGGCCATTTCCGTCAACGGGCCATTTCCCGGGGACCCTTGCCGAGGGGCTGCCGGGAGGCGGGGCCGGGAGAGGCCAGGGGCAGGGTGAAGCGGAAGACGGAGCCGCCCGCCGGGTTGGGTTCCACCCAGATCCTGCCGTTGGCCAGTTCCAAGAGCCTCTTGGCGATGCTCAGCCCGATGCCCAACCCTGGCTCGCCGCTTTCCGAGAAACGGCGGAAAGGTTGAAAGATCCTCTCCCTTATCTCCTCGGGGATGCCCGGTCCGTTGTCGCGGACGAAGAACACCGCCTCACCGCCGACGGTCTCGGCCCCCACCTCCACCTCAGGGGTCCCCGCTGGCGGCCTGCCGTGCTTCAGGGCGTTGTCCAGTAAGTTAACCAGTACCTGGTGCAGGTGCGCCGGGTCGGCCATGACCGGAGGGAGGGGTTCGTGGACCCGGATGGAAGCGCCGACGGACCGGATCCTTTCCCCCAGCTCCTCCAGCACCCCGGGTAGGATCATACGTGGGTCCACCGGCGCCAGGGAAGGAAGACTCCTCCCGGCCCGAGTGAAGGAGAGCAGCGACTCCAGGTAATCCAGGCCCCGGCGCGCCGCCCTCTCGATCCCCTCCAGGCAGGCCCGGAGGGTCGCCGTGTCTCCCTCCTCCAGGGAACCCAGGGCGGTCTGGGCGTACCCTCCCATGAGGGTGAGGGGGTTGCGCAGGTCGTGGGCCACGATATCGGCGAATTCCCCCAGCTCTTGCAAGCTACGCCTCAGGTCCTCCTCCACCGATTTCCTCCAGGTGATGTCCCGGATAACGATGCCGTAGTACTTTCCCCGCCCCGTCTGCCAGGAGGTCACCGACGCCTCCATGGGGAAAACCGACCCGTCCACCCTCCTCCCCTCTGCCTCGAAGACCTTGCCCACCAATCCTATCTCCCCCATCGCCTTCCCCCCCAACAACTCGCGACGGCAGGCCTCCCTCCTTTCCTCGGGCACGATGGAGAGTACCGGGCGGCCCAGGGTTTCCTCGGGGGAGCACCCGAAGATCTCCTCGGCGCCCCGGTTCCAGAAGACGATCCTCCCCGTCCCGTCGGTGATAACGAATCCCTCGGGTGCGGCGTTGATGAGGGCGGCGAACTTGTCCTCCGCCTCCCTGGCCTTCTCGGCCAGGCGCTTCCTCTCCCATTCCCTCCGCACCGCCAAGGCCAGGAGCCTCGTCGCATCCCTATCCCGGAGGCCTGGCTGAGTCCCTTCCCGGTAGAACAAAAGCAAGGCGCCACCCGTTCCCTCCACCACCTGGGCCAGGCAGGACGAATAATCGCCCGCCCTCAGTACCGGGTCGGTGGAGGCGAAGGGGGCGAGCTCCTTGCGATCCAAAAGGACGGGTTCCCCGCCCTCCCTGCTTAGTACATGGAGGCACAAGTAGCCCTGGGCCAGGTCAACCGGCTCCAGGCCCCGGGGGGCTCCCCAGGAGGCCTCGGTGATGACCAGTTCCCCCCGCACCCGCTGGAACAATAGAGCATCGGCGCCGGTGACCTCCCCGCCATGGCGCAGGACTTCGGAAAGGGCCTTCCCAGGATCTTCCGGGAGACTGAGTATCCTTGCCAGTAATTCCGCCTCCATCCCGGCACCGCCTCCGGCGGGCCGGTACCGCTTCGCGTCCACTCTCACCTCTCCTCATTGGGGTGGCAAGCCCCAATGGGGCCCGGGAACGGAATGCTTAGCATGGGAGAACGTCCAGGGCGAGGGAATTCCCGTGGAGCGAAGATAGCTACCCTC
>JAPWVA010000016.1 GCA_028275245.1 Actinomycetota bacterium | reverse complement strand
AGTGCCCCGCGGGCCTCAGGCCGTATTCCTACGACCCGGTCACGGGGGCCGTCACCTGCCTGAACCATCCCGACCAGTAGGTGCCGGCCATGGGCGAAAAGGCATACCACACGGTGCAAAAGGGAAAAGCCGGATCCCTAGGCCAAGGTGGATAGATGATCGGGAAAGCGCGGGAAAGAGCGCGGCGTCGCCGGGCAGGGGCACATAATGGTGAAAGTCCCGGGAGGTGAGCCGTAATGCGATACGCCACCCTGGAGCGGACCACGGTGGTGATCATAATCCTGGCCGTCCTGGCCATGGCCGGCTCCATGGCCTGGCAGAGGACGGACTGGGTGGAGATAGGCGGGCACCTCCTCATGGTCCCCCTCATAGTGGTGGGGCTCTACCGCTCCCGCCGGGAGGCCTGGGCTGCGCTGGCCCTCTGCTTCGCTCTCTATGCGGTCCTGAGGCTTTCCTTCCGGGGTGGTTTCCGAGCGAAGGCCCTGGGGGAATTGCTGGGGATTAAGCTCCTTGTCTACCTACTCCTCACCGTGGCCTGCGCCCAAGTCATCCGCAGGCTCCGTCCCTACTTCGTGCGGGTGGAAAGCCAGGACCTCCTGGATGAGGAAACCGGCCTGGGAAACGGTCTGGCCCTGCTTAAACAGCTGGAGGAACAGGTGGAGGAACACCTCCGCTACGGCCACCCCTTCACCTTGGTCATCTACGAGTTCGACCCCGGGGCTCTGGAGAGGATACGCCGTGAGAAGGGCCGGGATATCCTTAGGGACCTGGCGGTCTCCCTCCTCTCCCGGGACATCCGATCCGTGGACCGTGCCTTCCGCTGGGGAGAGCGGGTCGTCCTGCTCCTGCCCTTTTCCGACCAGGCGGGTGCCAGGGCCTGCCTGGAGAGGCACATGGAGGGTATCCGCGGGCACCTGGAGAGGAGCGGCCTCGACCTGGACGCCCGGGATCTGCTTTCCACCCGGCTGGTGGAATATCCCCGCCAAGCCGAGGAAATAGACCGGATCCGTAGGGAGCTGGGGGAGGTAGCAGGGCCACCAGTCCGCCTATCCGGGGGCTAGCCCCGACCCGGCCCCCTCTCCCAGGCCGGCGTGCACCTCCCCTTGCATCATCCCCTTCCCGCGAACCTAATCCGCTCCGTCGGCCTCCTCCCGTAGCCAGGAAAGAAGCGGCCCGGCCCCCGGCCATTCCTCCTCCAGGCGCGAGAAGAGCGGTCCCCTTAGCGGCTCTCGCTCCTTCCAGAAGGTAGAGGATGCGTCGGAGCAGAAATCCAGTCTCCACCCCTGCGGCACCCCCGCCTTCCCCGCCTCCCTCTCCATGACCGCCAGCAGGGATGATAAGAGCTCCATCCCTTCATCGGCCCCGTCGACCAGCTCACAAGGTAAGTAGAGCCCCAGAGAGGCGGGAGCCCGGAATATGCCGTAAAAGGGGGAATCCACCACCCCCGTCAGCCGGCTGCGGAAACGCAGTTCCTGGTAGCCGGTGAGGGGGAGGTACCCGCAACTGGGCTCCCGTTCTCCCCTTTCCTCCCCCAGGCATTCCTCTACCGCCGAACAGAACAGGTCCCGGAAACCATCCCCCACCAGGGCTTTACCCGACTCGGGGGGTAGGGAGAGCTCGAGGAAAAGGGATCCCCTCAGATCACCTTTCCCCCGCGGCGCCAGCTCCTCTAGGACCAGGAAGTAGACGATCCCCCGTTGAGAGTAGGCCCGGTAGACCTCCTCCCTCATGCCCAGGGCCTCCTCCAGGTGGCCATGATCGAGCCGGAAGATCCAGCCGCGGAATGTGACCCGGCCGAAGTCCGCTTCCATACCCGGTGGTAGGAGGGCGGGAAGGATGGGGTAGTGCCTTACCAGCACCTCCCGCACATCGGCGGGGAGGGCGGGCCGGGTGAGGGCTTCCGTGGCCTCAGGGTAGAGGAAGGCTATCCTCCATCCCCCGGGAAGCCGGGGAAGGCGGGAGGCGGGAAGGAAGTGGGGGGAAACCAAAGGGCTCCCCTCTCCCCTCTGCATGGCCGCCCTTATCTCTCCCAGCACGTACTTGGGGTAGAAAGCCCGGGGCTCGTAGATCGCCGCGTAGGGGTTAAGGACGCCCATTCCCTCCACTTGGTCCCCGGGCGAGATCTCCTCCCGGAGAATCGCGGCCTTGAGGACCTCCACGTCCACGCCTTTCCACTTTTTTCCCGGCCGATATCGCTTGACTATATCCCGGTGATGAGAAAGGGCGAAAAGGAGCTGAAACTTTCCCAGCTCCCTCTTCCACCGTTCCAATTCCTTTTCCAAGGCACCTCTCCCCTCGCCGGCCTTTTTGGCCTCGGAAATCCCCTGATGACCCCGAGGGCTCTCCCCGGGCTTATCCTTCCATGTATACATGCCAGGTCTCGTTCCATTACCGCCTGCTGACCGCCCGGAATAATAATACCCTTCGCCGTTAGGAAGGGGTTTGATATTGCCTGCATCGTGCCAAAGGTTATTGCCTGCATCGTGCCAGGGTTAAGGGTCTGCGCAAAGGCCGAGCCTCCATGGTCTTCCACTGCCAGCTGTACTTCATCTTTCCCGCAGGAAAGTGGGTTTCAGACATTTTATCTGATGGTTTTCACTCCGTCCCTTCCCCGCGGGGGAAACGCGCATCCTCATCAAATCCTTTGCCCCTGGCTCCAGAGCCCGGGAGAGTTGTCGGCTGCTAGGAGGCAAACGCGCATCCTCATCGAATCCCTTGCCCCTGGGTTCCCACGGTAAGGGTGCCCGCCCCGGTCCCCTCGCCCCTTGAATCCCTTGGAAAGACCTTTCCCGTGGCGCCCCGCCCCTTCCCGGTCCCCCGCACCTGGGAAAACATCAACAAGTTGGGAAATTCCCCTGCGCAGCCGCTGAAAGGGTGGTGTTTGGCGTACATCTATGGACCGCGGGGTCTTCCAAGGAAATCCAGGAAATCTCTGGGAAAATGAAGTCGCCTGTGGCAAGCCCGCAAAACGCCATCGGCGACTCTCGCCCGCGGATGCCCTTATTCCCTTTATACCCGTATCCCCACGGGTCCTACCTGGCGCGATCCAGGCCTACTCTATTCCCGCGAAGGATAGCAGGGGCCCGATGACGTCGTTCACCCGCCTCGTAGAGGTGTTGGCGGAGGCGAACATGGGGTCCATGTGATTGTACCCCTTTATGGGCGGGCTCACGTAGGAGAGCCGGAAGGAATCCAGCACCGTCTCCTCCGCTACGAACTCGATCTTGGGCAGCGTTAGCACCTTGTCCGCGTGGAGGAAGTTGAGCCCGTAGCAAGGCCCGTAGCTCATGATGGCCGCCATGATGTCCACCAGCCTCCTGGTGGAGAAGGCCCACTCCGTCAGGTTGGTGGGACCCCAGAATAGGGCACGGGCGAAGTCGGACAGGTCCGACACCTCGTTGTCCATGTTGGTGTAAGTTATGGTCCCCTTCTGGTCCTGGAACAGAGGGTCTTTCGCGTCGGCCACCTGGTCGAAGTTGACCCAATCATAAAGGGGTCCGCTGCCGAACCTTTTGTAGTTGGGACCGGCGTCTATGGGCACGAAGAGGCCCTCGTAGCCCCTGTCCTTGTCCTTTGGGGCCACGGCGCCTCCTCCCATGAAGCCCATGCTGACCCTTATCATGCCGATGTGCGTGAAATCATCATCGAAGAGAAGCCCGAGCAAGGCCCGGTTGGTGAACTTAAAATGCTCGATCCGCGGGTAGTAACCGGAGTAATAAAGGTCACGGTGCTCCTTGTTGCGGGAGATATAGGTCCTCAGCAGTTCCTTCATGTTCTGGGAAAGGGGTACCTCATGGAGGGCCTGCATCGATTCTTCGCCCGTCGGGTTGAAGTAAGCCATCATCCCGATGGGCTCGATGATGGCCATGACCTCCGGGTCGATAGGGCTCCCCGTTACCACCTGGGTAGGGACGAGGTTGGGGATGACCCCGGTGCGCATCCCGGCCACCGCCAAGTCGTAGACCACCCGGGTGAGATTCTTTCCCGCATCTACCACGCACTTGGGGAGGAAGGGAGCGTAGGCCTTGATGTAATCGTCCACGATGTGATTGACCGGGGTAACCGTGGAGTCGAAGGCGAAGATCCCGGCGCAGTTGTTGTAACCGGCGTCGTGGGTGGTCTTGGGATCGCCGTCCAAATCCCACCCCGCGAACATGGAGGTGTGTATACCACCCAGTGAATGACCCCCTACGAAGACCTTCTGTTTGCGTACCTGGGGATCCGGGACCATGGTCATGATGATCTTGAACATGTCCTCGGTGTCCATCTTCAGTCCGAACTCGGAGAGGAACCTGTGGTTCTTCGGGTCGAGATACCAGTCAACCCCCTTGAACCTCCTTCCGTCGATCTCCATCCCCCCGTAGTAGTATCCCAGGCAGATCTCCTTGACCACCCTCACCGCCTCCTCGCGGGTGCCGCCTTCCGAGAGGATCCTACGGGCCTCCCTCTCGGCGGCCTCCATGCCGGTGAGGTCCTCGAAGCGGTTGTTCCTCCTATCCACAGCCCAGACCTCGATGTTCTTGCCCCTCAGCTTGGCCTGGTAGACGAGCTGCCTGCCGATGTACTCGAACCCGTTGGCACCCTCAAGGATGCCGGGCATCATGAGCAGCATGGCATCGGTGTTGTCCACGTTAACCAGCCCGTTATCCCCCAAGGTTGAGTTATCCGACGGGCGGAAACGGAGGAATTGGATCCAGTTGCACTCCGGAGGCGCCCCCCATTCCGGCGGCAAGGGTGATTCGATGAGCTGTAGCTCCACGGAGACCACCTCGTCCACCTCCTCCTGCGAATAATCCCGCAGGACCGGGGATTTTGGTCCTTCGGGGACCGGACCCCGGGGGTCATAGCAACCGGAGAGGAGCAGGACCACGATCGACAGGACGCCGAAAATAGCGTAGTAGCCTTTTCTTCTTTTGAACATACCAGGCACCCCCTTCCCCTAGCTGGAAAAACCTTCCTGACAGCCGAGTACCGGTAACTTGTAGGTAATTATTGAACAAAAGTCCAATTTATGTCAACGGCGGAGTTTGAGCTCTTTCACCGGATCTCAAGGAAGAAGAGTCTTTACTTGTCTCGGCCGCTTCAAGACCCTAAGTTCGAGGATCAAACGCCCAAGGCGCGTCTTATCCTGGAAACCAGCGCTTTCGCTCACCCTCCATCAGCCACACCCTCCTATCAATGTGAACGGTCATTCCCCAGCGATGAACGGAAGGCCCCCAGACCAGTTCGCGACGGAAAATGGTGAAAACGTGAAGAAACCTGCCATATCGGGATACACCAAGGACAAGCTCAGCATGGCCAGTCCATCAGGGTCATCCGCGTTCCTCTCCAGCACTCACCACCGGGCGCTGAAGCAGCAAGGGAGACTTTTCCAGGAGCCAAAAGCTGGAAGGGGTTGTTTAGGATCTCCCCAGTGGGATAAGGTAAATTCCCAGCACTATCAAGGCTTTACGGGAAGGGGTAAGGCAAATCCCGCCCAAAGGTGGTGCATGATATGAAGGAACTCCTGGTGGTGGGGGCGGGCCTTTCGGGGATGGTAGCCGCCCTGGAGCTAGCCCGCAAGGGCCATCGGGTGCGGGTAAGGGACGGTGCTGAGGGGCCAGGCCTGGGAGCGGCCCCCTACCCATCCGTCCACACCACCAGCATAGACCTGGAGGCCACCTCGCTCTACCTGGACCTGGACCTCTCCGACCTTTTCACGCCCGTCCGCATTTGCCCCTTCCTGCTGGGAAGCCAGGTCCTACACCCGCCCCTGCACCTCCTGGACCTGCACAGCGTCGAAAGGGGTCCCCGTCCCGGTTCCCTGGACCTTTTTCTCTACCGAGCATGCCTGGAGGCCGGGGTAAGCTTCGAATTCGAGTCCCCCCTGGTAGAGGAGGAGCTCGTATCCCTGCCCTCGGGGACCATCCTGGCCTGCGGTCTCAATCCCCGTGTCTACCGCCTCCTGAGCCTCCCCTTCGTGAGCTGGCACGGCCTGTACCGTACCTCTAGGACGGATGAGGAGGGGATTTCCCGGGTGTGGGTGGGAAGGGGGGTGTCAGAGTATGGATACCTATCCACCTGCCGGGACCTGGCCTTCGAGCTCATCTTCTCCCAACAGCCGGTGGGGGAAATGGAGGCTACCTGGTACGAGGAGGAGACGGGAAGTCCCCTTCGGGGAGGTTGGCGGTCCGCCTCCGGCGCAGTTCCCCTCGCCTCCCCCCACCAGCCTCGCCTCTTCCACCGGCGCTTCATCCTGGCCGGTACCTTGTCGGGAGCCATGGACCCCTTCTTCTGGTTCGGGATATGCGGCGCGTTGGTGGGAGGGAAGATAGCCGCCCTGGCCATCCACGACCCTGAGAGAGCGGAGCGGGAGTTCGCCGCCATGACCCGGGGATTCGCCACAGGCTGGTGGGCGAAGAGGTTTTGGTACCTTCTGAGGAGGGACCCGTGCAGGCTGCAGCGCATCGTGGAACGCCTGGGCCCCCGGAGGATCGAGGGATTCTTCGACCTCTTCTACCGCCGCTATCGCTTCCCCTTCCGGATACCCGGGTTCGGGCGCCTGGGCAACATGGGCACGCGGGGAAGGCCACCAGGTGGGCGGTAGGCCGGGCCCTCGCCGGCAAGCCCCGACACTTTCCGGGCTCGCGGCATCCGGCCCTGCTTCCACGACCGAGATGCCCTCCCAAACGGGATTCCCGCCCCCGGCTCCAAGCCGCTGCCCGAACGCCCTCCCCCGACAGGGCCCACCTCACCGCCACGGAAAGGCGCTCCTCAAGCCCGCACCAGCTCTATCTCCTCCCCTACCAGGGGCGGCATCGCGGAATAGGCGGCCTCCAGGAAGAGCGCCAGCCGGCCCCCCAGGCGTTCCACCCTTCCCTCCGCCTTGTAGGACTTGGCGTCCATGGTGAGCAAGCAGGCCATCCCCAAAGCCGGTAACACCGCCCCTCCGAGCATCTCCCGGTAGGCCGCTGGAACCATGACCATGACCCCACCCCTCCGGGTCGAGAGGGCCATCACCGGTAAGACCAGGGGGTGGCCGTCTTTTCCCGGGACCGCCAGTGCCTTAACGGAGGTCAGGGAGGAGAAGCGCCGGGAGACCAGAGGGGGGAGGTCTCCCCTTCCACCACCGGCGCCGGGCCTTGGGCCCAGGGCCAGCAAGGCCTTTCCAAGGATCACAGCGGCCAGGGGGATGGAGGTCTCGGGGAGGGCATCCACCACTTCCAGCACCCCGGCAGCCCGGGAACCGGAATAGGCGTTGTAACGAAGGATGGGCGAGGAATCCACGAACTCTTTGTACGGTCCGCCGCGGTGGAACCCCCTGAAGATCACCTTCGCTACAGCCGTCCTCAGCTTCCCATTCACCACCAGCACCGCGGCCCTGGGGTCCTCCTCCAGGTTCCTGCGGGTCCTCCCCATCATCATGTCGGCGAAGACAAGCTTCTTTCCCTCTTCTCCCGGCCACGGCTGCAGGGATATCACCACCGAGAGGTTCACCCGGCCACCGGCGTCTCGGGTGGCCAGGAATTTGGCCGCCATCTCCTCCTCGAAAAGGCTCGCCGCTCCCTCCGTCATCTCCATGGACCGATACACCTCCTGTCCTCGCCAGACCTCACCCATCCCCCTCCCCGCCCCAGCGGGGTCACCGCCCTCACTTCCCGGCCACTGCCCCCGACCAGCAGACCGATTCCACTCCCTCCTGCCGGGCCGCCTCCACCAAGGCCTCCATCTTGGTCCTCTCCAGCAAGCCCTGCCCGGCCAAGGGGAAGATCCGGTCCAGGCGCCGGTACTTGTCACGGCAGGTGTTGTTGAAGGCCAGCAGGTCGAATCGCTCGACAGTGGGCAGGTTCTCCCGGATGAAACGGGCCACGGCACGGATGTTCTCCACGTCTTCGGTGTATCCTGGGATCACCGGGGTCCTGACCCACATGGGAACGCCCAGCTCGGCAATGCGCACGGCGTTGTCCAACACCAAGGAGAGGGAGACGCCGGTGTATTCCCGGTGCTTGGCCTCGTCCATGACCTTGAGGTCGTAAAGCACCAGGTCTGCCCGGCGCGCCAGCGGTTCAAGCTTGCTCCAGGCAACTCCCCCACAGGTGTCCAGGGCCACCGGTATCCTCTTCTTGGCCAAAATCTCCATCAGGGCGAGGCAGAAGGCAGCCTGGAGGGCAGGCTCACCTCCCGAGAGGGTCACGCCTCCCCCCGATCTGCGGAAGAAGGTCTCGTCCCTGGCCGCCTCCTCGGCCAGCAGGATGGCGGAGACCTTCCTGCCTATGACCTCCAAGGCTGCCGCCGGGCAAGCCTCGACGCAGGCTCCGCAGGCGTCACACCGGTCCCGGGCTATGACCATCCCCTCCGGGGTGAGGGTAAGGGCCTCCCGGGGGCAAACCCGCAGGCACTCCCGTACCCCCACGCAACGAGCCTCGTACCACACCAGCTCCGGGCGGGGGTCCATTCCCTCGGGGTTGTGGCACCAGGGGCAGCTCATGGGACAACCCTTGAGGAACACAGTGGTCCTTATCCCCGGCCCGTCTTCCGTGGAATACCTCTGGACGTTGAAGACTATGCCCTGGACGGAATCCTCCCCCGGGGAACTTTCCCCCCTGGATCCCTCAAAGGCCATGGGATTCCCTGGCGATGATCTCATCCTGTATTTCCTTCCCCAGCATCACGAAATAGGCATTGTAACCGGTGACCCTCACCAGCAGGTTGCGGTATTCCTCGGGTCGTCGCTGGGCTTCCTTCAGGGTCTCCGCGTCGATGACATTGACCTGCAGAGCGGTGCCGCCCTTCTCGCCATAAGCTCGCAGGAAAGCCATGAGTTTTTCCACGTGCTCAGCGTCCCTCAACATGGAGGGACTGAAGCTGATGGTGTGGGAAGCCCCGTTGGGGGCGGTCTCCAGGCCCAGCTTCCCCACGGATAGGGTCACCGCCGTGGGACCGTTTCGGGCTGCACCGTCCACCGGGCATATGGCATTGGAGAGGAAGGTACCCCTCCTCCGCCCATCCGGGGTGGCGGCGGTGGAGGGTGCGTAGGCTATCCAGTAATTCCAAGAGAGGTAGCCGCTCCGGTAGCGCCGGCCGGTGGCGGGGGATACCCGCCTTATCACGTCAGTGGTCCATAGCCGGTGAAGCCAGGCGGCCACCTCATCGGCGTAATCGTCGTCGTTACCGTACTTAGGGGCCTTGTGGACCAGGGTGAGCCGGAGGGACTCGTGACCCTCGAAGTTATCCTCCAGGGCCTTCTTCAGGTCGGCCATCCTCACCCTGCCCTCCTCGTATACCAGCTTCTTCACGGCGGTGAGGGAATCGGCCGCCGTGGCGAAGGCTATCCCCTCCACAGTGATGTAGTTGAAACGGGGACCTCCCGCCGTCACGTCCCGGGCCTTCTCGGCACATCCCCCCACTATGGCCGAGAGGTAGGGGGTGGGCTCGAAGCGGGAGCGAATGGCATCCGCGGCGTCGCTCACCTCGATCACTCGGTCCAGCACCGCCAATAGCTGCGCCCGGAAGGCATCGCGGAATTCGTCCCAGGTGGCGATCTTCTCCACGGGAGGGGTATTCGGCCCGATCTTTTTCCCCGTGAGTTGGTCCCGTCCGGAGAAGAAGGTGAGCTCCACCGCTTTGGCCAGGTTCACGTTGACGTCCACCGTTCCCGAGCGGTCGTCCCCCTGCAGGGTGTTCTCCAGGCAGCCCACGGGGGCATAATCCCATAACCTCTCCCGAGGCAATCCTTGCCAGGCCAGCCCCCGGATGGCGTTCTCGTCGAAGTTGAGGAGGAAGGGCGAGCCCTGGGCCCGGGCTATCATCCCCGCCACCCGTCTCAGGAGCTCCTCCGGCGTACCCGCGTGGAGCCTCACGTTGGGCTTGGGCTCCAACATGTTCATCTCCTCAATGACCTCCAGGATCAGCCAGGTCAGTTCGTTGGAGGCATCCTCCCCGAGGGGCCCGGTCCCTCCCAGGGTCATCAGCTGGCCGAAACCCGAGTTGATGCCCTGGTTGGTGAGGACCCGGGACTGGTAGTCGTAGGCATAATTGTGCTTGATCCAGAAACACCTAAGGATCTCCTTGGCCCTCTCCCGGTCCAGCCTCCCCTCCTCGAGGTCCCCTCGGTAATAGGGGTACATGTACTGGTCGAACCTGCCGTGGGATAACCCGGCGCCAGGATAGGACTCCGCCGCCATCACCAGCATGTGAGTAAACCAAAGGGACTGAACCGCCTCGTGGAAGGTCTCAGCGGGTTCCCAGGGTACCTTCCGGCAGATGCGGGAGATCTCCTTGAGCTCCTCGGCCCTCACTGGGTCGGCCTCTTCCTTGGCCAGCCTGCCCGCCTCCTCTGCATAACGATGGGCCAGGTCCCTCGCCGCCTCGCAGCAGACCATGAGGGCCTGGTAGAATTGGCGTTTCTCCTCGTCCCCTGCCCGTTCCATCCTCTGCTGCAGGTCCCGATATATCCCGGAGAAACCTTCCCGGAGAACCCGGGGGTAATCGGGTATGATATGCCCCGGGATGGCACCGGCATTGCCCAGGCCCAGCTGGTTGATCTCCTGGGCCTTTCTCCACCACTTCCTCACGGCTCGCCTCCAGGCCCGGGCTTCCTTCCGGTTGTGGCACTTGGAAAGGGCGGTGTTGAAGTGGCCTCCCACCACCAGTTCCCCCTCCAGGATCCGCACTGGTAGGTAGCGGCGGCACACCTCCCGGAAGAAGAGGGCTCTGCGCAAGACCAGGCTCTTTTCCCAAAAACCGTCGGGAAGGTCAACCCGGCGGGCCAGGACCTTGAGGGATTCCCGGTAGGCCTCCATGAAGGGATACATCTCCGGAACCACCCCCCAGTTGATGGGCGAGAACACCTCATCCCAGGGGGTCCCAGTGGTGAAGGGCATGACCTCGTTGCGGAAGTAGGGCCTTTTTTCCGGCGAGAAGTATTCCTCGCGTAGTCTCCTCACCCGTGGGGAAAGGGCCTCGGAAGGCTTCCATATCCGATCAGGGGTGATGATCTCTCGGTCCTCCACCGGCACCTCCCTCCTTCCTTTCCTTCCAGGGCTCCCTGCCCCTTGCCGGGGCGGGGGTTCCCTGCCGGACTCATCAGAAGATGAGGCTCTATCAGAAGATGAGGCTCTGGAACTGCCATTCCAGCATGGAGCGCCCCACGTCCACCAGGCGGAGGTCCCTGGACATCCGCACCACATCGGGAGAGGCCTTTATAGGAAGCTGCAGGACCACCTGGTTCATGGCCTCCACCCA
>JAPWVA010000184.1 GCA_028275245.1 Actinomycetota bacterium | reverse complement strand
TGGGGCTCCCCTGGCCGGACCCGGGGGGAAGGAGGGGATGGATGGTCCAGGCGTGGGGATTGCTGTTTTTAGGAATCATGTTGCTTTTCCTATCCTTCCTTGCCTGGCCCGCCACGGAGGATTGCTTCATCAAGAGCATCAGGGGCTTGGACGACGACACAGGCGGGATGGCTGCCAGGGAGGCCCTGACCTGGATGAGGGAGCAGGGCCTGGAAGGAGGGGTGGTCACCAACCTAGGGCCTGCAGCCTCCTACTACCTAGGGCGGGACGCCCTGTTCCTGGGGGTATGGCAACACTTCGAGCCCGCCGATGTGAGGCAGGAGGAATTCCTGGAGGACGTGAAGTCCAGGGATGTCCGCTACCTGGTGCTTTACGCCTGGGAGCCCTCTTGCGAGGCCGCCTTCCGGTTGGCGGCGCTGGATCCCGGGCTGCTCTCCCGGGTGAGGTTGCTGGGCACCTGGCACTCCCCGCCCAACCACGATATCAACCGGGACAGTTACGCCTTCGTCTTCGAGATCGAGGTGGAAGGTAGGGAAGGGGGATAGGGGAAAGGGACATCGCTGTGACCCGCGGAACGGTCCGGTTCCCCTGGCGGGGTCGGATGGAACGGCCCCCTTCGCCGGGGCGGGTGACGAGATGTCCCAGACGGGAACCGGTTGCGGGCCCACGGCGGGAATGAAAGGGGAACTCGGGGAACGGCCATTCCGCCGGCCAGCATGGCAGGTGCTGCCCTCGCCCGGCGTGCCGGGGGAAAGTTATTCCCTCGCCCGGCGTGCCGGGGAAAAGTCAAAAGGACGGGGAGGACTTGAAAGGAGTTGAGGGCAGGGCAAGCGAGCGGTTAGTCTTAAACGGGTTGGGGGAACATCTCCCAACGGATAGGATGCCGGGAGGGTCCATGGGAGTAAGGAGCGGAAAAAGTGACGGAGGTCAGGTCTCTGGAAGGTGCCTCTCCGGCTATCCCCACGCCCTGGTGGTAAAAGGGGATCGCCCTCAATGCGAGTTGACGGTGAACCCCCCGGGGCCCGAGAGCACCTTCGGGGTGGACATCTATTCCAGCGGTCCCCATGTCCACCCGGAGAGGCACCTGGGATACCGCATCTACCCCCTTCCGGCCGGCGGCGTTAGCTGTAGCCTCAGGGTCACACTGGACCTCTACGGGGATCCCTCGGGGTTCGTGACGGTGGAGGTGGAAGGGGTTCCAGGCGTGCCGGTGGACAGCTGGCACAACCCCGATTTCATAGTCTCCCCCGTGCTGGACGTGGCCCTGGTGGTCTCCTCCGGCGGAAGGGAACTGGAGAGGGTACAGATACCCTGCTACGTCCACGACGGCTCCCTGCTGGAGAGATACTACGCCCAGGAATCCCATCAGGAGGCCTACTCAGGGGAGGGCAACGTCTTCCTGGACGTCTTCCACCGGGAGAGGGTGAGGGTCCTGGGCAGGCTCTTCCGCCGTTATTTCGATGGCGCGGAACGGGTCGTGGATGTGGGCTCCGGTTACAGCATGTTCCGCTGCATCCAGGAGGAATGGACCTTCCAGGTCACCTGTTGCGACCTGGACGAACCGGCCCTTCGGGTCATCGAGAGGGAGAGCCCCGGGTACCGGGTGGCGACGGCCGACGCCGCCTCCCTTCCCTTCGGGGACGGCACCTTCGACGGCCTCTTCGCCGGGGAGATACTCGAGCACGTGGTCGACCCGCGGGCTGCACTGCGGGAGTGGAAGAGGGTGGTCAAGCCGGGGGGTATCCTTATAGTCACCACCCCCAATGCCGCCAGGTTGATGAATCGGGTGAACCGATGCCGGGAACCGGTGAACCCTGAGCACCTGAGCGAGCTCACCTACCGAGAGCTGTGGAGACTCTTCGAGGGTGAGGGTCTCAAAGTCCTGTATTCCCGGGGAATACACCTGGAATTCCTGTTCAACTATTTCCGGCGAGGAAAGAAGATCGACCTGCTCGCCACCCGCTTCAACCGGCCCGCTTTCCGGCCGTTGATCCGGTTTTCCATGCTCTTGGGGGCCCTGGCCCGGCCCTTTGCCTATAACCTGGTCTTCGTCCTGGAAAAGCCCGGGGGTTGAGGTGGCGGGGCCTGGCTGCCGCGGAGAAGCACGTTTCTGCGGCGGCTCCGCAGGGCAGGCACCCCGACCCCTCACGGGATTCTCCAAGGGAGGGAGTTGACGGTGGGAAATACCAGCGACCTCGACAGGTTCTTCGCCCCGCATAGCGTGGCGGTGGTGGGGGCCACCGTTCGCCGGGAAAAGGGAGGCTACAATCTGGTGGCCAACCTCCTCGAATCCTTCTCGGGCCCCGTTTACCCAGTGAACCCTAACTACCAGGAGATACTGGGGGTGAGGTGTTACAGCAGTGTATCTGAGATCCCGGAACCACCGGAACTAGCGGTGGTCTTCGTCCCTGCTCGGGCGGTGCCCGGGGTGCTGGAGGACTGCGGCCGAGCTGGGGTCAAGGCGGTGGTGGTGGAGTCGGGGGGCTTCGCCGAGGTGGGGCCGGAAGGAAGGAGGCTGGAGGAAACCTGCCTGGAGGTCGCTAGGCGATTCGGGATCAGGGTATGGGGGCCTAACTGCACCGGGTTGGTGAACACCGACCCCTTCATCTTCACTCCCTTCATGCGCGCTCCCAACGTGCACCGTCGGCTGGAGCCGGGCAGCTTGGGGATCATCGCCCAGAGTGGGATGCTGGCGGCAGGCTTCATGATGCAATACGTGGTATCGGGTTTCTTCAAGGTCAGTAAGGCCTGCGCCATAGGTAACAAGATGGACATCGACGAGGTGGAGGTGCTGCAGTACCTGGAGGACGACCCCAAGACCCGGTCGGTGGTGGCCTACCTGGAGTCGGTGGAGAGGGGCCGGGATTTCCTGGAGGTGGCCCGGAAGATGCGGGGACGCAAGCCCCTGGTGGTCCTTAAAGGGGGGAGGCATCCCGAGGCGGCCAAGGCGGCCCTGTCCCATACCGCCAGCCTGGCCGGTTCCGACGAGGTTGTGGACGGGGCCTTGAAACAAGCGGGGGTCATCCGGGTCCATGACTTCCACGACCTCATGAACCTGGGGAAGGCTTTCTCGGTCCACCCGGAGCCCTTCCGGTTGACCTCCCCTGGGGGAAACGGAGTGGCCCTGATCACCGTCACCGGGGGAGGTGGGGTGGTGGCCACCGATCTAGCCAGAGACGCCGGCCTGGACCTGGCCCGGCTGGAAAGGGCCACCTTGGAACGCCTGGCCGCGATATTCCCCGAGTGGATGCCCCCCTCCAACCCGGTGGACATCTGGCCTACGGTGGAGAGGCGCGGCCTGGAGGCCTTCGCCGAGACCCTGCAGGTAGTGCTCGCGGACGAGAGGGTGGACGGGGTAATCCTTTTGACCTTTGCCTCCCGGGCGTTAGAGGCTTTTCCCTTCCAGAGGATAGGTGAGCTGGCCAGGAAAAGCGGCAAGGCCCTCCTCTCCTGGGTTTTCGGAGATGTACGCTTCTTCGGTGAATATGAGGCTCGCATGAGGGAGCACTCCATCCCCGTCTACACCGACCTGCGCTCCTGTGTGCTGGCCCTGCGGGCCTACCTCCAGTTCTCCCGGGAGGCCCGGTCAGCGGCGGGGGGAGGCCCTGAGGCGTGAGAACCTCTCCACTGGATGGGACCGGAGAGAGGGCCAAACAGCCCTGATGGCTCGACCGCTTTGCTGGCGCTCCCCTGACCAGGCTCCGATGCGGAAGGTCAAGGTCCGGCTTCTCCCAGGGCGTTGTGGCCTCCGGCGATAGTGCCATTGAAAAGGAAGTAAACCGGCCTTTCCGCCACCACCGGCAGGTCGGACTCCACCTTCACCGAGACGTCCCCCCGGGGCCCGTCGTGCACCCCGA
>JAPWVA010000051.1 GCA_028275245.1 Actinomycetota bacterium | reverse complement strand
TGCCCAGTTCCTCCCGGTGCACCGCCACCGTGAAGCGGGAGCGGGCCCTCACCTTGACCTGCTTGGTCACGTTGCTTCCGTCCCCGCACATGTACCGCAGGGTGACGTTGGCGTCCTTTTCCTGGGGATTCTGCAGGCAGAGCCAGGTGTGGAAGCCGGGCCGGGTGCAGCCCTCGGCGAAGTACCAGGTGCGGAAGGCATCCACCGCCCCGACCACGTCATGACCCCCGTCCCAGGAGCCCATGTAGTTGAAGTAAACCGGCCTTTCCGCCACCACCGGCAGGTCGGACTCCACCTTCACCGAGACGTCCCCCCGGGGCCCGTCGTGCACCCCGATGCCCAGTTCCTCCCGGTGCACCGCCACCGTGAAGCGGGAGCGGGCCCTCACCTTGACCTGCTTGGTCACGTTGCTTCCGTCCCCGCACATGTACCGCAGGGTGACGTTGGCGTCCTTTTCCTGGGGGTTCTGCAGGCAGAGCCAGGTGTGGAAGCCGGGCCGGGTGCAGCCCTCGGCGAAGTACCAGGTATTGGAGGGGGCTTTGACGGCGAAGGAGTCGTGGCCTCCCGCCCAGGTCTCGCCCCCGACGGAATAAAGGAAGTACATGGCCCTCTCCACCATCAGCCCTTCTAGCGGGGATATCACCCGCGCGCTGTTCTCCAGGCCGCTCACGTAGGAGTTCACATGGAAGGTGAAGCGGGACCTGGGTGGTAGTTTGACCATGCGGGCCACCGAGCGGCCGGAGGGGAGCATGAAGCGGATCTCCGCCGGCGCCTCCCGATCGTTAGGGTTCATAAGCAGGATGAACTGGTTGAAGCCACTTCCCGTGTAGCCCTCTGCCAGGTAGGCGCGGCTCCTTATCTCCTCATCCTTCCAGGGCTCTGGTATCTCCACGTAGGGAGCGGTGGCACGGTGGGCGGGGTCCCGGCGGAACATGGGCCACCACGCAGCCCGGGGGTTCCATTTGCCGACTTGGAAACAGAAGACTTGCCCGGCCTCACCGTCCACGCCGTGGCCCACCACCAGCTCGGCATAACCGTCGCCGTCCAAATCCCCCACCGCCGGGGAGTTTTGGATGTTGGCCCGGGTGTTGTACTCGAAGATCCTGCGGCCCTCACCGTCGTAGGCGATGACGGCGTGTCCTTCCCCGAGGATTACGTCGGGTTTTCCGTCACCGTTAACGTCGGCGATGATGGGGGAGCCCAGCTTGTCGCAGGCATAGGTCCTGGTCCTCCAGCGCAGTCTTCCATCATGGCCCCAGCAGTAGAGCCAGGTGTCGCTGCAGGCGTTCACCACCTCCAGCAGCCCGTCGCCGTCCAGGTCCCCCAGGGCGGGGGAGGAGAAGCCGTTGCCCTCGGTATTGGTGGGCCAGCGGGAGGCTCTCGCCCCGGTAGTTGAAGGCATACACGTGCTTTCCGTCGGCGTAGGAGAGGTATGTGGGAAGGCCAGGGGTGGTGTTTTGCCAAAAGTGGCCGGTGCCCACCACCACATCGGGGAATCCGTCCTGGTTCAGGTCACCCACGGCGGGGGAGGACCACACCACCTGAGGTATGGTCTTGGGGTAACCGGCCATGAGGGAGCCGTTTCCCTTGAAAGCGTAGAGGAGGCCGCCCCTGGGCCAGGGCCAGTTGGACCCTCCCCAGCAGTCGGCCCCGATCATCACCTCGTCCTTACCGTCCAGGTCTATGTCGGCGCAGGCAGGAGAGGACCACACCGTGTCCGCGTTGTAATACTGCCAGGCCAATGGACCCTGATAGTGCCAGGCGGTGATGTAATGGCCCCAGCTGCCCACCACTATCTCCAGGTCACCGTCGCCGTCCAGATCACCGCTGGAGGGGGAGGGGAATACCTCCTTCCTCCCGAAGGCGGTGCCGGCGAACTTGGGCCAGCCCCAGTGGGAGAGGGGTCTCCCTTGCCAGTCCAGGCCATGCACGTAGCCGTCGTAGGAGCCGACGAACACCTCCAGCTTCCCGTCACCGTCGCAGTCCACCGCCATAGGGGTGGACTGGATGGGGCCCCCGGTTCTATAGGTCCAGAGCACCTTCCCCCCCGGGTCGATGCAGAAGAGTAGGCCGTCGTAGTTACCGACGAGGATCTCGGTTCTCCCGTCCCTGTCCAGGTCGGCCAGGGTGGGGCTGCAGTGCTTGATCATTCCCCCCACCGGGAGTACCCACTTTAGGGAAGGGCCGGAGATCACCGCGCAGGAAGCAGGATGCGGGTGGTCGGGGAAGGTGGAAAATAGAAGGATCACGGCCAAGACTAGGCCCGAGGCCGCTACAACGCCTCTTTTGAAGGGCCCCGGTCCCATTGGGAACCATCCCGTTTCCGATGGTATGAAGGTGGACCTTTTTTGACGGTTCATGGCGCTCACCCATAAAATCGGCATATCCCACCCCCTGGTTGAATAACCCGTGAAGGCCGTGTCGTCACCGAACATTTCCACGGGTTAAGGTGTTCTTTGCCACCTCGTCCCCCTTGCCGGGTAAAATATCAGGAGCCCAACGAGTTGAAAAAGGGTTAAAGACCCCGGGGTTGTAAATAAGCTAAAGGCTTTTCATGAGGATATGAGGATACGGGCTGGGGACGCTCGGAAAGGAAAGAGCTCGCATTCCCATGGCAGGCCTTTCCGTCGTGCTGGTTCGCTGAAGACGGGGAAATTACCAGGGTCGGCCGGAGTCCTTCATGGAAGCAGGATGGAGAATTCCCCTGGTTTATGATGGACGAAGTGCTTAACCGTCTGGATGGCTTGTAGGGAAGCGCGCGCTGTCCTCTCCCTTCCCGGGGAAATCGAGCTCGTAGGTGAGGGACGATGGAGGGCGCAACATGGAGATGCCTGATGAAGGGAATGAGGAGATAGCCCTGAGTTTCATCGTGGTGAACCGGAACGGGGAGGAGATCTTCCCCGCGTGCCTGGACTCCGTCTTCTCGCAGGAGTTAGAAGAGCCCTTCGAGGTCATAGTGGTGGATGACGCCTCCACCGACGGCAGCGTGGGGCTGGTGAGGAAGAGTTACCCCCGGGCCCGGTTGGTGGTGCAGGGGAGGAACAGCGGACCCGCTGCCGCCAAGAACGCCGGCGCCGCCGTGGCCCGGGGAAGGGTACTGGCCTTCCTCGACAACGATGTGGTCCTAGAGGAGGGTTGGGCCCGCTCCATGCTTTTGGCCCTGGACTCGGATCCGGGGGCGGGTGCCGGCGCCTCCCATCTCATGCTGGAGGGATCGGACACTTACCTCAACAGCACCGGGGGCCTGGTGAACCTGCTGGGATACGCCTGGGAAAGGGGAATATACCTTCCGGATTCGAAGACCTACTCCCTGAACCGAGAAGTAGCTTACGCCTGTTCCGCGGCCATGGCGGTTAAACGGGATGTGTTTGAACAGCTGGGCGGTTTCGACCCTAACTATTTCTATCTCTATGAGGACGTGGACTTGGGGTGGAGGATGAACATCCTGGGCTACCGGGTGATATACGTACCGGAGGCCAGGGCCCGTCATCGTCTGTCCGCCACCATGGGATTGGGTGGGTGGAGGAACGAGTACCTTTCGGCGCGTAACCGTCTTTACACACTACTCAAGAACACGGAGGCCTCCACTCTGAGGATGGTCTTTCGGGAATCCATCTACCGGCTTTTCCACGATGGGGCCTTCTACAATTACGGCAACGGCGGGATGGGGATAGAGAGGACGCTTGTCCCCTGGAGAGCGTTGGCCTGGAATATTGTCCGGTGGCCGTACATCCTACGGGCTAGGAAGTCCATCCGTTCGGTGCGGCGGGTTTCCGATGCCGAGCTCATCGTCAAGGGCATCATCCTGCCTACCCTCGATTTCCCGGAGATAGGTCAGGACCCCAGGATACCTTACGGGACTCACCGCGCTCCTGTCCGGGGACGCGCCCCCAGGAGGCTTTGGATAGGGAAGAGAGGCTGCAGGGGTTTGCTCTATGGTTGGTACGAGCCGGAGAGGAGCTCTACAGGAATTCCATTCCGTTGGACCGGGGAGCGGGCCGTTTTCAGGATCAGGAGGCGGTACAAGGGAGGGGAGCTCTTCCTGGTGACGCTGGGGGGTCATCCTGATGGGGCATCGGAGGTGGAGGTCTGGATTGGGGGCGTCAGGGTGGGGGAGTTGGAGGTGGGAAACGAGATGGCTATCCACCGCCTTCCCCTGCCCCGAGAAGGCCCCGGTGGCGGCGGAGACCGTGAGCTGGAGGTGGAGATACGGGTGGCAAACCCTTTCGTTCCTGCCCTGGTGGGAGACGGCATGGATGGTAGGCTCCTGGGGATAGGGGTCGCGGCAGCGGGGATATGCGGGGTTGCCCGGGAGGGCTGATCCGCCATCCGCCGTGGCAGGGTCGATGGGAAGGGAATTAACGGAAGTTTCAACGGAAGTTTCCGTTAGAACCGAGGGGACTTACGAGATCGTGGATGGGCTAAATATACTACTGGTGACCTACCGTTTCGGGGCCGGCATCACCGGCGGCGCGGAGAGATATCTTTGGGAGCTCTGCACCCGGTTGTCCCGTAGAGGCCACCGGGTCAGGGTCTTCACCACCTGCTCGAGGAATTTCTTCCTCTCACCCTTGGGATACCTCCTCTGGGATCATCACTATCCCCCGGGAGAGAGGGAGGAAGGCGGGATCTTGGTGGCCAGGTTCCCGGTGGAGAACCTGCCTCCCCGGCGGGCCCGGAGGTACCGGGAGGCGGTGGACCGCTTCGAGAGGGAACTACAACGGGACCGGGACTTCGTCGCCCTCCTGGAACGCTTCCTCCATGGCGTGAAGGACCACTGCTTTCTTTACGGCTGGCGAGCACCGGAGGAGTGGTGGGACGGTCCAGCCGCCTGGATGGACAATGAGGCGGTATTAGTGTTGGGAGGGGAAAGCATCAGCGCCCTCAGGGCGGGGTTTGCCTGCCGAGGAGAGGGTGAGCTGGTGCTGGAAGTGGGAGGCTTGCGAAGGCAGTTCTCCTTGAAGCCTGGGAGAATCAACATAGATACCGAGCTCTTAGGGGTCCCGGCGCTCACAGCCCGTTTCCTCTTCCTCACCGAAAAGAAGAGGAAAAGGGTAAAACCTGCCTTGGCCCTCAGGTACGTGGAGGTCCGGGATGGGGAGGCCTGGAGAAGGCTGGAACTGTCCCGGAACTGGCAGGATTTCCTGCGGTCCGGCTCGGAGGAGGCGGCCTGCGAGCTTCTCTGGAAATGGGGAGAGATGATGCCGGACCTTTTGGCCGCGCGGCACGCTCGCCTTTACGGCCCCAATTCCCCCGGATTGGCGGAAGCGGTCCTGCGGGAGGCACGCTCCGCCGATCTGGTGATGGCGGCCATGCTGCCCATGGCCACCATGGAGATGGCCTGGGAGGCGGCGCGGAGGTGGAACAAACCACTCGTTTCCATCCCCCTCTTCCACCCCCGGGACCCCAATCATTACCGCAAGACGGCCTGGGAGGCCATCCGGGGTTCAGCGGGGGTGGAGGTCTTTCACGAGGGGGCGGTTTCCCTCCTGTCGCCCAGGGGAATCCGCGCTTTTGGGGTGGGACCAGGTTTCGATCCCCGGGATTGGGACCCGCAACAGGCGGACGGGAGGTCGCTGAGGAAGAGGCTGGGGCTGGATGAAGAGCCCGTACTCCTCTGGGTGGGAAGGAAGAACGAGGGAAAGGGTTACCGGGAGGCGGTGCAGACTCTCTCTATCCTCAGGGAAAAGGGAATAGATGCGGCCCTCCTGATGGTGGGCCCGGAGGAGGACGGTAGGCCCGTATCCCGTGAGGGGGTTTTTTACCTGGGACATGTAGACCGCCACACGCTCCTAGAGGCTTACGCCGCTTCCACCCTTCTCATACATCCTTCCATACACGAGAGCTTCTGCATGGTGTTCGGGGAGGCCTGGCTCATGGGAAAGCCGGTGTTGGGAAGTGCATATTGCGCCGCTGCCCGTAGCCAGGTCAGACAGGGGGAGAACGGCTTCCTATGCACGGACCCCGACGACTACGCCCGGCGGGCGGAATGGCTCATTCGCAGACCCCGGGAGGCCCGGGAGATGGGAAGGAGGGGAAGGGACGAGATGATCACCAGCAGGGGATGGGAGGCGGTGGTGGAGGCCATGGAGAAAAAGCTGTGGGAGCTCCTCAAGGAGCACGAAACCCGGGGCAGTCTTGGTTCCCCGCTGGATCGGCCATCCCAATAGAGAGCTCGCTCAGGTTGCAATTCCCGCCGGGTTCTGGAATGGATGTTGGGGACGGGGTGGGAACCCCGGGCGCCGGGAGGTTATCGAAGGGATTGATCCTGAATTGGGGGAGGAGAAGGAAGGATCAACCTCTCTGGCCATAACCGGACAGGCGGTGGTGCAGTTCAGATGGAGGAAAAGCCGTTGGACGCGAGATCGAGGATGATTGGAGGAAATACTATGGTTTCGCGGCATTTGCGCGGATCGTTGATGCTGGCGTCATTCCTCGTGGCCTGCATGGTCCTCCAGGTCTTTCTGGCCTTTGTCCCAGGAACCGGGAGGGCAGTAGCCGGTGACCGGGACGTGCGGAATTGGAGCATCATGGGGTTGGACATACGGGATTACGCCTCCCAGTTCAAGGCCAAGGTGCCCGCGACTGAGAGGGGGCAGGTCCGCCACCACAAGCTGGTGGTCCGATGGGAGAGCGTGAACCCCCGCCAAGGGATTTGGAACTTCTCCTATTACGATGGGGAGATCAACTCCGTGTTGGCTGACGGGAGCTCCTCCCTCCTCCTGCTCTTGCAGGGACCCGTCCCGTCCTGGGCCCGGGATCCCGCTTACGGGGATCTCGCTGACAAGGCGCCTCCCCGCGACCTTTCCTGGTGGAGGGAGTTCTGCTCCCGGGTGGCCGAGCGATACGGGAAGGTGGTCGACTTCTACGAGATCTGGAACGAGGTGGGGTTCGACCGGGACGGCGAGGCCATGCGCACCTACAACGTTTGTCATTTCGGCGGACAGGCGGAGACGGATTACCTCCCCCTCCTACAGCTGGCCTACGAAGCCATAAAGGAGAAGGACCCCACCGCCCTGGTGGTTTGTGGGGATATGATAACCACCAACAACCCGGACCCCAACGCGGGCACCGAGCTTTTTGCCCTGCTCTTCGACGAGGTGGGAAGGCCCGGCCAAGACATCTCCCTCAAGGTGGAGAGCACGGGGGACATAGTCGCCGAGCGGCCCATGTATTTCAACTACATGGCGAGCTGGGACGGAGGACACGATGTCGTGGGGGCCCTCCAGCCGGCCACCCAGTGGTACTTCGCCGAGGGATGCACCCGCAGGTCCTTCGACATGTGGCTCTGCCTGCAGAACCCCCACTCCAAGCAGATCCAGGTGACCGCCACCTACATGTTCGGACCCGGGCAGGGGGCCAACGTGG
>JAPWVA010000015.1 GCA_028275245.1 Actinomycetota bacterium | reverse complement strand
CGGGACGGGCGGTCGCAGACGGAGGTGATCACCGATTTCATCAAGTACATAAGGGACGGGATCAAACCTTATGGGGTGGTGCTGTCCGCCGATGTTTTCGGGCTCACCGCATCGGAGCACGGCGAGATGGGCATAGGTCAGGACCTGTCCAGCATGGCCCGCTACCTCGACTACCTATGCCCCATGGTTTACCCCTCCCATTACGGGCAGTGGGAGTACGGCATAAAGAATCCAGAGGCTAGCCCCTACGAGACGGTGCTGGAGAGCCTGAAGGATTTCAAGAAGAGGCTGGAAGGAACGGGATGCCGCTTGAGGCCTTGGCTTCAGGACTTCTCTTTGAGGGTAAAGTACGGCCCGGCCCAGGTCCGGGCCCAGATGAAGGCCTGCTACGAACTGGGCATCGAGGAATGGCTGCTCTGGAATCCCAACTCAGTTTATTCCGAGTCGGCCCTGTTACCGGATTAGCACCATCTCGGAGACGAGCAGGCGGGAGACCATTCCAGCGAGGTTTCAACCCCTAACTCCCAACGCCTTCATCCTGTCGATAAGGACCACCGGCAGGAGGGAGCAGGATAGCACCACTCCCCATCCCTGGTGGCCGATGTAGTCGGTGCCCAGGATCCTCATCAGGGGAGGGATGAAGAGCACCGCCAGCTGAAGAAAGAGGGAACCGGCCAGCGCCAACACCAGGGACTTGTTGTCCAGCAGCGGTAACCGGGTGAAGGAAAGCGTTTCCGACCTGCAGTTGTAGGCATGCATCAACTGGCTCAACACCAGGGTGGCGAAGGTCACCGTCTGCACCTTGGCGGGATGCTGGGGAAAGAGGGAGAACCTGGCGATCATGAAGGCGGCGAGGGCTCCCAGGGAAAGTAGCGCTCCCTGCCGGAAGACCATCAGCTGTTTCCTAGCGGAGAGGATGCCCTCCTTCGGGTCCCTGGGAGGTCTTTCCATGACATCGGGGGAGGGCGTGTCCACCCCCAGGGCCATGGCCGGGAAGCCGTCGGTCACCAAGTTCATCCAGAGGATCTGCACCGGTCGCATGGGATGGATGGAGGAGATGAGTGTCCCCAGGAACATGACGGAGACCTCACTCATGTTGCAGGATAGCAGAAAATATATGAACTTCTTAAGGTTGTCGTAGATTATCCGCCCTTCCCTGACCGCGTTGACTATGGTGGCGAAGTTATCGTCGGCCAACACCATGTCCGCCGCTTCCTTGCTCACATCGGTGCCGGTGACGCCCATGGCTATCCCGATGTCGGCGTTCTTGAGGGCAGGCGCATCGTTGATCCCGTCCCCGGTCATGGCCACCACCTTGCCCCTGGCCTTCCAGGCCCTGACGATTTTCACCTTGTCCGCCGGCGAGACGCGGGCGTAGACTGCTATCCTCTCGACCCTTTCCGTCAACTCATCATCGGACATGGAGGCTAGCTCGCTTCCGGTAACCAATTCCTTGCCACCGTCCAGTATGGAGAGCTCCCTCGCGATGGCCATGGCGGTGGTCGGGTGGTCGCCCGTGATCATCACTACCTCGATTCCGGCCTTCCTGCACAGCGCCAGTGCCTGGTAGACCTCCGGGCGCGGCGGGTCCATCATGCCCACCATGCCCAAGTAGACCAGGCCGCCCCTCTCCTCCTCCTCGAGGTCCTCAAGGCCGGAACTTCCACCGGTTCGCTGGAGGGGCTTCAGGGCGAAGGCGAGGGGCCTCAAGGCCTCCATCGCCAGCTCTTCCGCCTCCGAGAGGATTTTCCCGGCGGTGCTTCCGTCCATGGGAACGATCCGGTTGCCCTGGAGCAGGAACTCACATCGCTCCACTATGACCTCGGGAGCGCCCTTGGACACGAGCACGAGGGGTGTTTCCACGGGAAGGGAGCGGAGGAAGGAGCGGTCAAGCGGGTGGAGGGTGCTCATCATCTTCCTTTCGCTCTCGAAGGGGACCTCCCCCAGCCGGGGCATCGCCTCGCGGATCTCCTCCACAGGGAGGCCTGCGGCCTCCGCTGCCTTGATCAACGCCACCTCGGTCCCCTCCCCCAGGTACTCTCCGTCCTGCAGGCGGGTGTCGTTGCAGAGGCAGGCGCAGGAAAGGATGATGGCCAGGGAATCCTGCGGGGTGCCTTCGGCCTCCCGCGCAAGGAAAGGGGGTCTCAGTGGAGGGCTTCCCGGGACGCGGATCTCCCTTACCTCCATCCGGTTGAGGGTGAGGGTGCCGGTCTTGTCAGTGCAGATCACTTGGGCGCATCCCAGGGTTTCCACGGCCGGGAGCCTCCTCAAAAGGGCGTTTTCCCTGGCCATCCTCCTGACGCCGAGGGCGAGGGAGATGGTCACGATGGCCGGTAGCCCCTCCGGGATGGCCGCCACGGCCAGGCTCACCGAGAAAAGGAACATCTGTGACCATTCCTGGCGCCGCAGCATGCCTAGCCCGAATATGAAGGCGCAGATGCCCAGGCACATCAATGCTATGCGCTTCCCGGTCTTGGCCAGCTCCTCCTGCAGGGGGGTCTTCTCCTCCTCGGCTTCCCCTATCATTTCAGCTATGAGACCTAGCTGGGATTCCCTTCCAGTGGCGGTGACGAGGGCCTTTCCCCGCCCATGGACCACGTGGGTGCCGGCGTAGACCATATTGATCCGGTTCCCTATGGGCATGTCAGGTTCCGGCAACGCGGCGGTGGACTTGTCCACACTTCCCGGTTCGCCGGTGAGGGAGGCCTCCTCCGTCTTGAGCGAGTGGGATTCCACCAGGCGAGCGTCCGCAGGGACCCGGTCGCCGGCCTCAAGGAGGACGAGGTCCCCAGGGACCAGGTCACGGGAAGGCACGACGGTGACCTTGCCGTCCCTCACTACCTGGGCGGTGGGAGCGCTCAATTCCTTCAATGCGAGCAGGGCCTTCTCGGCCCGGAACTCCTGCAGGAAGCCCAGGATAGCATTGGCCACCACTATGGCCATGATCACCACGGCGTCCACCCACTCATTGAGAAGAAAGCCAGAGACGAGGGCCGCCGTGAGCAGCACGTAGATCATGAAGTCCTGAAACTGGCGCAAGAACAGGGTGAGGGGGTGGGTCGGCCTCTCCTCCCTGATCGAGTTAGGCCCGTGGACGGAAAGCCTGCGTCGTGCCTCCTCACCGGTGAGGCCGTTTTCCAGGGAGGTGGACAGGCGCTTCTCCACCTCCCGAGTCTCCATGGTGTGCCACGGTGGAGCGGAAGCGACCTCTGCGGCCCCGTTATTCATCTTGCCGATGGACATATCCCAGGATTCCTCTAGGCGACGGGCGTTGGTCTCGCACGGGCGGCGCTGCCTGTCTCCCGCCGCTCCTTTCAAAACGACACAATGGCTATTATAATAGCCGTCGTTGCCCTGGACTTCGGCGGGTCGGAAGCGATCTCGAGACTGGGTCTTCGGCCGGATCACTGTGATGGCGGCCCCTGTAGTGGGTATAAGTTATGGGGTGGAAGGACCGCGGGAGCGAGTCCGCCACCTTGTCGGCGGGGAATCGTGTACCGGGGTCCTACAGGAGGGAAATAGGGGTTTGCTTCGGGAAGCCAGGAGGTGAAGCATGAAGGTCACGCTGAGCATAATCAAGGCCGACGTGGGAGGCTACGTGGGACATTCCGACGTGCACCCGGCCATGCTCAACAGGGCCCGCGAAGCCCTGGCCGAGGCCAAAGAGAAGGGCCTCATCATCGATTATTGCCAGGCCAAGTGCGGTGACGATATCGCCCTGATCATGACCCATACCAAGGGTCCAGACAACGAGGATATCCACCGCTTCGCCTGGGATACCTTCAAGTCCATCACCGAGATCGCCAAGGAGCTGGGCCAATACGGAGCGGGGCAGGACATCCTCACCGACGCCTTCTCCGGCAACCTCCGGGGAATGGGACCGGGTTTCGCAGAGATGGAATTCGAGGAGCGCAAATCGGAGCCCGTCATCTGTTTCTTGGCTGACAAGACCGAACCAGGTTCCTGGAACTTCCCCCTCTACAAGATGTTCGCCGACCCCTTCAACACCGCCGGACTGGTCATCGACCCCACTATGCACGACGGGTTCCGCTTCGAGGTGCACGACCTCATCGAGGAGAAGAAGATCATCTTCAGCTGTCCTGAGGAAATCTATGACATGCTGGTTTTCATCGGTGCTCCCTCGCGCTACGTCATCAAGCACGTTTTCCGCAAGGACAGCGACGAGCCGGTGGCGGTGACCTCCACCCAGCGTCTCTTCCTCATGGCCGGCCGTTATGTGGGCAAGGACGACCCGGTGATGGCGGTCAGGTGCCAGAGCGGTTTGCCCGCGGTGGGGGAGGTGCTGGAACCCTTCGCCTTCCCCTACACGGTGGCCGGGTGGATGAGGGGAAGCCACCACGGACCCTTCATGCCGGTGGGTATGGACTGGGATACCCCTACCCGCTTCGATGGCCCCCCCAGGGTGGTGGCCCTGGGATTCCAGCTCAAGGACGGAAAGCTGGTGGGTCCCCGAGACATGTTCGCCGACCCCAGCTACGACAATGCCCGCCGCAGGGCCCTGGACATCGCAGATTACTACCGGCAGCACGGACCCTTCGAGCCCCACAGGCTCCCCCTGGACGAGATGGAATACACCACCATGCCCAAGGTTGTGGAGAAGCTCAAGGACCGCTTCATCCCCCTGTCGGAGAAGGAAAGGGACCGTTAGGCAGGAAGGGAGCTTTACCGGGAAAGGAGCCAGGGTTTCAGGGCGCCGGTGCCAGGGGAAAGCGAGGGGGCCGCGGCTGCGGCCCCCTTTATTCCCTTTGACCTTCCTGACCAGTGCCCGTCCGAGGCTAACCATCAGGGTAGCCGATCCTTGACCCAGTAGCCTCAGCGGGTCCGGGGTCTGACCTTCTACCTGCTCCTCGCCTTTTTCCTGGGCTTGCGACCGCCCAGGAAATCGTCCAGATCGACGTGGGCCCAAGCGCCGTCGTAGTAGCCGTGCAGGGACCAGATCTCCTTTTCCCGGTTATCCATGAGCACGTGGTGGCCCTTCACCGACTGGGTGGTGTCGGTGCCGTAATAATCACAACGGGCGGGGTTCAGGAAATCGATGATCCACATGGCCAGGGTACGGTCTATCCTTCCATAGGCTTCGAGCAGGAGGCCGAGCATCGTCTCGTACCTCCAGAGGGAATCCCTCTTTTCCTTGCCAGTGGAGGGGAACGTGAGTGCCCTCCAGGGGATGATGTAGTGATTGGTCATGGCCAAAAGGTCGGGGAGGCTCTCCCCCTGCAGAGGAAACAGGTAGGCCAGGAACTCGTTGCCGTTGGCCTTGGCTTCGGAGACGAGTCGGACCAGACCGTCCGGGTCCCTGTATGTCGCCCTTCTCTCCATGACGCCGTTTTTGTCCTCGAGCTCGACTCCTGCCTCCGGACTCAGCGCTGAGTCGTCCACGCTCGGGGGTAGCAGGGTCTTCAAGCGGTCCTCTCCATCCTCACCCGAGCTTGACAGCGGTTTGTCGGAGCATCCGTTCCCCCGCAGACCGGGGAAGAGCATGTCGATGATGCCCCCCACCAGCCTGCCGATGTAGGTCTTGGCATGGTCGGCGGGAGGGACCATGCTGCTGGCTACCGTCTCCAGCACCACGGCATCCCGGCGGAACCCGTCCGCCAGCATGAAGAGCCAGGGCACGCCCCGGTCGGAATCCCTGATCAGCGCCACTGCTTCGTCAAGAGAACCACCGAACTGCACCGCCTTACGGCAGAGGAGGAGTGTCCCTTCCCCGGTGATTATGGGGCGGGTCAGAAACGAGGCCACCATATCCATGGCGCAGCTCACGCCCCGGGAGTTGAGGGCCGTAGGGACTCCCACCATGCCAGGGGCGGCGGAGGCCACCAGGGGGTAGCCCCGAGTGGGCTTGTGGATGATGAGCAGGGCCTCGTCCGAGAACACATCGCCCCCTGTAGTGAACATGAAGTCCCGGCCGTGGTAAAGCCTTCCATCGGTGGTCCCCTCGCCGAAGACGGCGAACTGGTTGCAGGCTATGAGGGAGAAGGGTCCTGCGAAAAGGCTCTCCAGGACGTCGAAGCCCAGGTTGAGGGTGAGCACGTCCAGCCAGGTGACGTCATATCCCTCGGAACGGCAACCGTCGGCCACTCCGCGCATCTCTTCCAGGAATTCCCTGGGCACCGCGTCCATGTTGGCCATCACCACCACCTGACATAGGGGCCACACGACCCTCAGTAGTTGCTGGAGTGCCTGGGGGTCGATTTCCATCCCCAGCGTTCCCGGGACCATGGTGCTCACCAGGTTGAAGATGTAATCGTGGGTCATGCGGTAAACGGAGCGGGGACATAACTTACCGGTGGCGTAGCCCCGCTGGTAGGCATCCCCTTCCAGGTAAAGGAGCTTCTTCCCCTGCCCGTTGACCGCCAGGTAAGACTTCCCCCAGGAAGAGACCACGACATAGTCGTCTCGCGAGACGGGATTGGAGAGCTTTACCTCCGCAGAGTTCGTGGTCCCGGCGGCGACGGGGACGGCTGGTGTGGCCGTGGTGGAAAGTAGGAGTAGGACCAGCAACAAGGAGGTGAACCTGGCGGCATGATCGATTCTCTTGCGGAGAAGGGCTAAACCCGACATTTTGCCTCCTTCCCTCGAACCGATGACGGATTCGCGAAGGTGCGGATGATTTCCGCCTGCAGCCCCCTTTCAATTATAAGTTACCAGCGGGGATGTTCTGCAAGGAAAGAGGAAATTGAGGGCAGGGAGTCGGGTATGGGGTGCACCCAACGTGGTGGCAGCAGCCAGGCCTTCGTAGGCGGAGGGGAAAGGGGGAACGCACTGGTCCCGGTCTTGGGTGGGCGACCGAAAAGCACCCCCGAGGCGCGCGGTCAGATCACACCTTCTGGGCCTCAGATCCTCGAGCGGATGGTGATGGCCTCCTCGTCTACCCGGAGGATGGCCTGGTATGGCACGAGCCCGGCGTCGCCTTCGTCCCGCCCCCTCCCGTACCTCTTCCTCAGGCGGGAGAGGAGGTCGTTTAACCTCCCGCCCAAGGGTAGCCACTCGGCACCCACCTGCAATCCCTCCAGCAAAAGCATGAGGCCCTCCCGCCGTAAGAGCACGTCGTCCACCCGGTGCAGGCGGTTGCCCTCCTCGTCCAGAAGTTGCTTGTTGAGGAGGTCCCTCCGCAGCAGGACTTTCCCCCCGGCGGAGACCACCGGGAAGACCGGGTGGGGGGAACGGAGCCGGAACCCGTCGCGGTCCCAGGAGTCCACCTCCGACCAAGGGAGGAGAAGGACTATGTCCTCCACCGCCCTGGGCAGCAGAACGTCACCCACTCGGTCAGTCCAGTCCAGGTGAACGGCCAGTTCGGTGACGCGGGGCGGTGTCTCGTGCAGGTCCACCGCCAGGTCCTGCAGATGGCCTATCTCCTGGGACTCGGAGTCGAACACCTCCTTTTTCACCAGGGACAGGAGGCTCACCAGTTCCTCTTCTTCCAAGGGCTCACCCCCAGTGCGCAGTGCGCGCCTTGTCGCTCAAGCCGGGATGAACGTGGAGATTATCATGGCCGCGTTGATCGCCACCAACACGAACACCATCGCCCAAGCCACCGCGTTGAAACGGCGGGAGTTCACGTACTCGCCCATGATCTCCCGGTCATTTATAAGAATCATCATACATATCACTATGACCGGCAAGAGGACGCCGTTGAGGGTCTGGGAGGAAACCATCAGGAAGATGAGGGGTATGCGAGGAACGAGCACGATAAGGGCGCTTCCCACTATGAAGGCGGTGTAGATGAAGTAGAACTGGGGCGCCTCCTCGTAGGGATGGTCGATTCCCGCTTCCCACCCGAAGGCCTCGCACACAGTGTAGGCAGTGGTCAGCGGGAGGATGGAGGCGGCGAAGAGGGAGGCGGAGAGCAGGCCGAAGCCGAAGAGGTAGGAGGCGTTCTTTCCGGCCACCGGGGCCAAAGCGGCCGCCGCTTCCTCCCCCGAGGTTATGGTGACGGCTCCCACCTGGGGGTTGTAGTAGAAGGCCGCGGCACAGCAGATGATGATGAACATCCCCACGCCAATGGCTAATATCACCCCTATGGCGGTGTCCGCCCTCTCGTAGGCCAGCTTCCCCGCGTCCAGGCCCTTGTCCACTATGGAGGACTGCTGGTAGAAGAGCATCCACGGGGCGATGGTGGTCCCTATGTTGGTCACCGCCAGCACCAAGAAGGGCGTTTCCAACTTCAGGCTGGGTATGAACAGGGCCTTTCCCACCTCGCCCCAGTCGGGGCGGGCTAGGAAGGCCGAGATGATGTAGGCGACATAAACCAGGGATATCACCAGGAAGGTCTTTTCCACCCTGTGGTAGGTGCCCTTCACCACCAGCCACCAGACGAAGAAGGCCAGGGGCGGAAGGAAGATCACGGGAGGGAGGTGGAAGAGTTGCAGCGATGCGGCAAGACCGGCGAAGTTGGAGACGGTGTTGGCGAAGTTGGTGAAGAGGAGGGCCAGCATGATGACGGCGGTGATGCGCAGGCTGAACCTCTCCCGGATGAGGGCTGCCAGCCCCTTTCCCGACACCGTGCCCAGTCGGACTACCATTTCCTGGATTATAACCAGGAAGAGGCCTGTTATGGTAAGAACCCAGAGGAGGTCATACCCGTAGCGGGCCCCGGAGACTGAGTAGGTGGCGATGCCCCCGGCATCGGTGTCCACCATGTTGACGATGATGCCGGGGCCGATGACGGCCAGGAACAGCATCAGTTCCCGGCGGGAGATGCGCCACTTCCTCTCCCCGTCGGTCCGCATCATCTTCCTCCAGGGGCAGCGCCAGCATGGCGTTCACTCCTCTCCGGGGAAGGGTTGGTTCCGTGGGCGAAAACATATCTGATCACTTGTTCAGGCCGGTAAAAGCCACGGCGTAGATTATACCATTGAACGATGGTCTTCGGCCCAGGAGGGATAGGGAATGGATTGTCAAAAGCGAAAAGGAAGGACACCGCGTGGTGTTCGGGCACCCCTGGCCAAGAGCCCTCACCGCGGCTTTTAGTCCTGCACTTCCTGTAGCTCCCTCTGTCCCTCCTCGTCAGCGGGGATGGCCCTAACGCCGCAACGGCCGCACTCTATGACCCGGTCCTCGGTGACGATCTTGTGGACGTGCACGTCATGGTCGGCGCAAGGCACCCGGTCCACCAGCTGTACCTCGAAGGCGGGAGCGATCAGGGCGCAGTCCTTGCGGCATCTTTCCAGGAAGCGGTCGTAGTAACCTCCCCCGTAGCCCAGCCTCCCTCCCCGCAGATCGAAGGCCACCCCCGGGACCAGGATCACGTCGATCTCCTCTGGAGGTACGGGCCTCAGGCATTCCCGGCGCGGCTCGAAGATGTCGTAATTTCCCAGCTCCAGGTCCCTTTCCAGGTCCTCGATGAGGGAAGCCACCATGCCCCTGGTCTCGGGCTCGGTGCAGGGAACGCATACTCGCTTCCCTTCCTCCAGGGCGCGCCGGATCATGGGTAGGGTGTCCACCTCGCTGCGGAAGGATATGAAGAAGAGTAGTGTACGGGCGGCAGTAACCTCGGGAAGGCTCCACAGCCTCTCGGTTATCCTCAGGGAGAGCTCCTTCCTCCTTTCCGGGTTGATGCTGTCCCTCAGCTCCTGTATCCTCTTGCGCAGCTCTTTCTTCTTCTTGTGGATCATTTTTTGCTCCTTTCCCTCGGACCCATATCATTATATAACTGTTCTCGCACCGTTCCGCCTAAGGGCGGAGCCGGGATCCGGGGCAGCGGTCCACCTCTGCGCTTCCCCACCCCGGGGGAACGAGCCGGTGATGGCAGAAGGGGTTTCAGATGAAGAGGATAGGTATCGTATCCGACACCCACATCCCCAAAGTGGCTCCCCGCCTGCCCTCGAGGCTTCTGGAGGAGCTCGAGGGATGTGATCTCATCCTTCACGCGGGGGATCTGGTGGACTTGCAGGTGATAAGGGAGCTGGAGGAGGTGGCCCCCACCGTGGCGGTGAGGGGTAACATGGACGGGACGGAGGTGGCGAGATCCCTTCCCGGCACCAAGGTCGTCGCCGTGGAGGGGGTGCGCATCGGTCTAGCCCACGGGGGAGGGGCTCCTCTGGGCATCGAGAGGAGGGTCATGTCCCTCTTCAGTGAGGTGGGAGTGGTGGTTTACGGCCACACTCATCAGCCTAAGGTGGAGTGGAAGGGCGAGGTCCTGCTGGTGAACCCGGGCACCCCCACTGACCTGCGTTTCAGCTCGCGCCTCTCTTATGCCGTGCTGGAGGTGGAAGACGGCCAGGTCCGGGCGGAGATACGCTACCTGGACTGAGAGGGCTGCGGGCGGCATTCCCGGCGCTTGGCCGGGCTTTCGCGGGGTGATGGACCCCGGGTGAGTGACGGTGATTACCCAGGCGGAGGCAACCCGGTTCGAGAGTATAACGAGCGGCCCAGGATTCGGGCGGTTTGAGATGCCCTCCTCTCTGGGGCTCACCCGGTCTCGCCCCAGCGGTATTCTCCTTGCTCGGATAGGTCCAGCCCGCCCACTATGACCCAGCGGGGGCCGGCCCTCTCGGGCAGGAGCCGGGTGAGGGGGTCGTTGGCGGGGTCGTCGTACCAGCGAAGGTATATCTCACCCTTTTTGCGGCCGAAATCGTCCACCTTGTACTCGGGGGTGTTGAACATCTTCTTGCCGATGTAGCGGACGCTGCCGCCGGTTATCTCCACCACCGCCTCCTTCCCGTCATTGCTTTTCTCCTGGAGCTGTATGTCCCGGAATTCGATCTCCCACTCCCGGGAGTTCCACTCCTCCCGCAGTTTATTCAGTTCCTGGGCGTCGATCACCATACCCTGCGGGTCCCTTAGGTAATCGGGGTTGACCACCTCGAGGAAGAGGTCGAAGTCCCTCCCCTGGTCGGGGTCAGGTACCATGTTGCCTTTTTCGTCCATGGTCTTCTTCCATTCCATGGAGGCGAAGAACTTTTGCACTGCGGTTATGGGGTCCTTGCCCTGGGGGTCGAATTCCCCCCGGAAGGTGGAACCGCTGTGCCAGCCCGCGCAGCCGGAGGCCAAAAGGGATAGGGTTAGCAGAGTGCAGATGGCCAGCCACGCCGCCTTGCCTAGAGTCCCTTTCCCAGTGTTGCCCACTAACCCGGGCACCCCCTTTCCCACTTCCCCCTTCTCCATCAAAGACCTCGCTCCAGGACAGGCCCTTTCCCCTTCATGATATTGAGGAGTTACGGCATTACCGAGGCCCCTCGACGAACCTTCTCCTGGCCGGGACCTTCCCCGCTCCGGGCTGGGTATCTGGTCAGCCCAGCGATTCCCTCCACCTCCCCGGCGGGGGAGACACGTCTCAGCGCCGGCAAGCGGGGACCTGCTCGCGGAAAGTATATTACAACCGCTCGCGGATCGCACTCGTGATGGCCCGGGGGATCCAAAGTTTTGCTGGACCGCTGCTTAGTCGGGCTGGGGTTCCTGGGAGTCAGGCGGGACCTCGCCTTCCGTCATTATCTCGGGAAGGGGGTAGGGGAGCTTCATCACACCGTAATCAGCCACTACCCAGGTATCCTCAACCTTTATCAGCTTCATCTCCCTTGGATATTGGGAGAAGTCCACTTCGCTCTCCTCGTCCCCGAGCTCGTTCCGGCCGCGGAAAACCCCGCCGGTGACCCTGACCACCGCCACGTCCCCTTCCTGGCTCACCAGCTCGGTGCGGAGG
>JAPWVA010000313.1 GCA_028275245.1 Actinomycetota bacterium | reverse complement strand
TCCCGGGCCAACCCCACCAGGAGCTCCTCATCCCTTTCCCGCACCGGTCGGTACACGTAACCGGCCTGGCAGAAGCGGCATCCCCGGGTACATCCCCGGAAGATCTCAAGGCTGGCACGGTCGTGGACCGACTCCACCAGGGGCACCAAGGGACGCCGGGGATGCAGGTAGGCGTTGAGATCAGCAAGAACCCTCTTGCGCACCGGGAAGGGTGCCCCATCCAGCGGCTCCACCTCCGCCAGGGTACCATCCTCCCGGTACCGGGGCCGGTAGAGGGAAGGCACGTAGATGCCCGGGAGCCGTGAGAGTTCCCGGAGAAAACCCCGGCGGTCGCGGGATGCGGACCCCTTCCATTCCCTCACCGCCTCGGTGATATCCCCCACCGCCTCCTCCCCATCACCCAAGACGAGGAGATCGAAGGCCTCGGCCAAAGGCTCCGGGTTGAAGGCTCCCGGACCCCCGCCCACCACCAGGGGATCCTCCGCGCCCCGCTCCCCGCTGCGCAGGGGAATCCCGGATAGGGCCAGGATCCGGAGTACGTTGGCGTAGTTGAGCTCGTGCTGCAAGGTAATCCCCACCAGGTCGAAATCCCGCAGGGGCTGCCGGCTTTCCAGCCCGAAGAGAGGAACCCCTTCCAGGGCCATGAGCTCCTGCATATCCGTCCAGGGCAGGTAGGCCCGGTCGGCTAAGACATCCTCCCTCTCGTTGAGGATCTCGTAAAGGATGGCCAGTCCCAGGTGGGACATCCCCAGCTCGTAGACGTCCGGGTACACCAGGGCCCACCGCACCCGGGTGGAGTCAAAGGGTTTGTGGAAGGAGTTGACCTCCACCCCCAGATACCTCCCGGGGGAGGTCACCCGCAGCAGGTTCCGGTACAGGAACTCATCTATCTCCTTCAAGGACCTTACCGCCTTTCCACGCGATCTCTTCTCCCGGGTTTACCCCCGAGTTTTTACATTATATTGCCGCCTTACCTACCGTATGGGAAATGGGTCACAAGGTGGATGATAAGTCAATGCCGCCCTTCGTGCACCGACCTGCTGGGGATGCGGTGAGGCATTCCCCGGACCGGAACCCCGTCCCATTTCCCGGCCCGGCTAAGAAGGTCGCAGGGAGCGCTCCCTTATCCATGCAATCCCGCGCCCCGCGATATCGTGCTTCGTGATCGCCCGGGGTGAGGGGACCTCCGGCACCTGTGCTAACCGGGCGAGAGCCTGCCGAGCAATACCCGTCCCGGGTAGGCTCAGCGGTTGCGTAGGAACACGGGAATGTCCAGGTCCTCCCCCTCGAAGGCCATGGTCTTCTCGGGGGCCCCCGGCTCCCGGGCCGCCTTCCTGGCCGGCTTACCCGGCGCGGCGCCGTACTCGAAACCGGTGGCGATGACCGTCACCTTCAGTTCGTCCCCCAGGGAGTCGTCGATCACCGCACCGAAGATGATGTTGGCGTCGGGATCGGCTATGCTGGCGATGATCTCCGCCGCCTCGTTGACCTCGAAAAGACCCAGGTCGCTACCGCCAGAGATGTTGAGTAGGATCCCCTTGGCCCCCTCGATGGAACCTTCCAGCAGGGGGCTGGAGATGGCCGCCCGAGCTGCCTCGGAAGCCCTGTTCTCCCCCGAGGCCACCCCGATGCCCATGAGGGCGGAACCGGCGTTGGACATGATGGTCCTCACGTCGGCGAAGTCCAGGTTGATAAGTCCGGGCACCGTGATCAGGTCGGTGATGCCCTGGACGCCCTGTCGGAGGATGTCGTCAGCCATCTTGAAGGCGTTCAGGATGGAGGTTTTCTGCTCCGCCACCTCGAGCAACCGGTCGTTGGGGATGACTATCAGCGTGTCCACCTTCTCCCGCAGCCGGGCGATCCCCTCCTCCGCCTGCTGGGCACGCTTCCTACCCTCGAAGGAGAAGGGCCGGGTGACCACGCCTATGGTGAGGGCCCCCATCTCCTTGGCGATCTCCGCCACCACGGGCGAGGCGCCGGTTCCCGTGCCGCCCCCCTTCCCCGCGGTTATGAAGACCATGTCGGCGCCCTTTATGGCCTCGGCAATGGCATCCCGATTCTCCAGGGCGGCCTGCTCCCCCACCTCGGGATTGGAACCCGCCCCCAGGCCACGGGTGATGTTTCCCCCTATGTAGACCTTCACGTCGGCGTCGGACATGAGCAGGGCCTGAGCATCGGTGTTTATGGCCACGAACTCCACTCCCTTTAGCCCCGACTCGATCATCCTGTTGATAGCGTTGGTTCCTCCACCGCCCACGCCCACGACCTTTATAACCGCCAGGTAATTGGTGGCTGTCTCCGGCATCTCCCGTCCCTCCTTTATCGATGCCCCGGTTCCTCGCACATAGGGGCGTCTCTCCCTCATGGCCTTTTACCTCCCACTTCTACCAGGCTCCGCCACATTCCTTCCCCGCGGGCCTTCAATGTACCGGTGCCCGCGATGGCTTGGCTTATGCCTCCGATCGCCGGAGGCTTGCCTCAACGGTACCTTGCCGATGATTCTT
>JAPWVA010000013.1 GCA_028275245.1 Actinomycetota bacterium | reverse complement strand
GCCGAAGCGGATCCCCCAACCCCCGAAATCCTGGAGAGGGCGGTAGGTGACCACTCGGGCCGAGAGGATGTCGGAAGACCTGATGCGGTGGGTCCGGCGGTGAAAGGGATGGTAGCGGAACAGCACGCCCTCCTGGTCCACCTCCACCACCAGGCGCAGGTCGCGGGAAACGACGGGGAATAGCACCCCGAACACCACCGCCTGGAGCAGGAAAAGCCACCAAGGCCTTCCATCCCCCTCCTCCTCGCCCATCACGACCCGCGCCAGAAGGCCCCCCCAGGCTGCCAGGGCGGAGAGGTACACCGGGTAGATCCAACCCGTGTCCGCCAGCCGCTGCTCCTCCCGGAAGATCGTCACCCCGCCGCTCGCTTCGTCCAACATGACCACCTACCGGCACCATAGCCTGTTTTCAGCCTCCTATCCCACCCCGTTAGGCGCGGTGAACCGCTACCCTTCCCTTCAATCAGGCCCCATCCCCTCCTCCGCGGAAGGCCTCTCCCCCTGGGATCCTAGCCGGCGGACCGCCCTCTCCCGCACCACCAACAGGATCGCTCCCCCGGCCAGCAGGACCAGGCTCAGGGATTGGAAGAAGAAGGCGCCCCCCTTCACGGGATGGTAACGGAAGAACTCCACTAGGAAGCGCACCAGGCCGTAGCCGGAAAGGAAGAGCAGGAACGTGCTCCAACCGGCCTTGAGACGCCTCCTGACGGACAGTAACAGCCCGAAGAGCGCCAGGTCCATCACCATCTCGTAAAGCTGGGTGGGGTGTACCGGCGTTGAGGTCCCGGGGAAGGTGACCGCCCAGGGAAGTCCGGAGGGCTTCCCCCCGCAGCAACCGTTGAGGAAGCATCCCACGCGGGCCACCGCCAGGGAAAGGGGCAGGGTCAAGGCCACTGAGTCCGCCATGACCGCCGCTGGCACCCCCGTACTCCGGTTGGCCCAGAGGCTAAGGGGTACCGCAAGGGCCAGTCCACCGTAGAAGACCAACCCCCCCGTGCTCGGATCGAGAACCACCCGCCAATTACCGGAGACCTCCCCCCAATGACCCAGGAGGTAGAAAAGACGTGCGCCCACTATTCCCCCCACCACCGCGGCCAGGGCCACTGGGTATATGGCCGCCGGGTCGTATCCCCTTCCCTTGAGTTCCCGGCTCGCCACCAGTATCCCCACCAGGAAGGCCCAAAAGAGCATGAACCCGTAGGAATAAACGGTGATGCCCCCCACACGGAAAAGCACCGGTCTCATCTTTGCTCCTCTCCACCGGCCATCCCACCAGGGCGCCGTGGCTCCAACTCGGCATCCCAGCCGTAGCCCTCAGACCGAAATTCCACCGGGTCGCGTTTCACGGCCCCCTTTCATGGGCTCCCTTACCCGCGTCCCGTTCCAGGGAATTATAACTTTTAACCGGTGAGTCACGTTTAACCGGGGACCCACCGTGGTATCCATTAAACGGGAGACCCGACAAGGGGGCCGTGGGGGCAGTAAGGGCAGGCGCCCCGAAGGTGCCCGGCGCGAAATGGTTTAGGGGGTGGCATCCTTTTCCGCTTCACTCTTTCCGCAGTGGATCATTCACCCTTGCAGGGGGCCTGAGTACTGGGTTGAGCCCGACCTATACCCCAAAACCATGGTGCACGGAAAGCTCAGTCACACCCCTGCTCTTGTCGCCCTGCCGGGTTTCCAGGGCCAGCTGCGCCCTTCCCGGCGGCAGCTGCTCCCCTGGCTGGGACGGGGCAGGCCCGGCCTCCTCCGCCGTGTTCGGGGAGGGGGCACCCCATCCCCAAGCCGGCCACCCGGAAAAGCCGGAATCACACCGCCGGGGGAGGCCAATCACCTCGGAGACCTATGCTCCAGCGGCCCCCGCCTTCCGTTCCAAGAAGTGGGAGAAAGGAGGTGCGGAGCATGGAGGCCAGGAAGAGAAGGATGGCGTTAGTGGTGCTCGCCTTGCTGATGATGCTGGCTGCAATGGCGGCCGCCGGCGCCCCCGCCCTGGCCGGAAGCTCCGCCGGTGTCACGGTGAAGGTCTCCGTGAGGCCCTGTGTCCGGGTTCTTCCCGACGGCACGGTGCGGAGCAACGTGCCGGTGGCCAGGGCGGTGGAGCCGGGGATGCTCACCGTGATCCCCCTATGAGATCACCGCGATCTCCCTATGGGAGATTAGGTGCCGGGTTAGAAAAACCAAAGTGTTAAAGGGTTTCCCGACCGAACCCCCTCCGACGCCCCTTCTTTCCGCGGACCGCGGCCGCGCCGGCCGCGGTCCCCTTATTTCCGGCCTTCTTGTGGTAGCCTTAGCCGAGATGGAACACGCCCACTTCTACCTCCCCCATGAGCTCCCAGTCCCTTTCCAGCCTTATCCTCCAGGGCAACCTCTCCCACAGCAGGCGGGCGAGGGAGCAGCAGGCGGGCGAGGAGATAGAGGGCGGCGGCCAGGGCGCAGAGGATGAGGACCCAGAGAAGCGGGACGACCCAGAAGCCAGCGGAGGCCCTTTTCTCGATGCTGGAAGGGGTACCCTTACCCCGGGACTTCCCGCCGGAAGGTTCACCTTTTCTCCAGCCTTATCCTCCAGGGCAACCTCTCCCGTAGCAGGCGGGCGAGGAGATAGAGGGCGGCGGCCAGGGCGCAGAGGATGAGGATCCAGAGAAGCGGGACGACCCAGAAGCCAGCGGAGGCCCTTTTCTCGATGTCGAAAGTGAAGAGGTCCTTGCCATACAGGATACGGGCCTCGGCCCGGTAAACCCCCAGGGCGGGGGGGTCGGGAAGGTATCCCTCGAAATAGCGCACCGTGCCAGGGAGGATGGTCATCTCCCCCAGCTCCACCTCCCCCCGACCGAAACCAAGGGAAGGCCGGTAGCTCATGAATGCCTTGACGGTGATATGCACGTTTCCCGGGTTCTCCACCTCCAAACGGTAACGGAGGGAGCGCACCGGGAATCCCTCCTTCTTGTCCTGGGAGGGGCCCCAGAGGGAAAGGAAATCGCTCTTTACCGAGAAAGACCTTATGACCCCCTCACGGACGATCTCCCCGGGAACGGTCAGAAGGATAAGGGCTCCCACTCGGGGAGCCAGCTGGGCCCCTGTGGCTATCTCCTCGGGTGTGAGCACCTTCTCGAAGAAGACCACCGCGTAGTGTCCACCCGGCTCGGCGTCTGGAGGGACTTCCACCCGTACCGGCAGCTGGGCCTCGGAGTTGGGCCCCATGGATATCGTCTCCCGGTCGAAGCGGAGCCAGGTCGCGCAGGAGTAGGTATAGTGTCCTGGCTCCTCGAAGAGGAACTGGTTGTCGGGGGTGATGTAATAGTCCATAGGATAAACCTTTATGTCCATGGCCTGGGGAGCGTGGTTGCGCACGGTAATGGAAAGCTCGCTGGTGGTGCCTGGATCGGCGGTGATCTCGTTCTTGGCCGGTAGAACGGTGAGATCGAAGGACTGGGCGGAGGCCCTGGGTGCCGGAAGCGCCAGCAGGGCCAGTAGCATCAACGCCAGTATGGTAGCCTTCTTCACCATCTTTCCCGCTCCCGTCTCCCCCGATATATCGACCCGGGGATTCCTGGCCTCAAGACCCATCTCCATATAAGACCCGGGAAGCTGGTCTTATGGGGATGACCTAGCCCTTCTTCGGGCTGCCCTGCCAAACCGTCCATTATACCCGTCAAGCGGTTTATTCTACCTGTGTGCCGGGCATTCCTCCCGCCGGTGGGGGAAAGCCCGCGACCAGCCGCCTCATCCCAAATGGCCACTCCTATCCCCGCTTTCTCGGGATCGGGTAGGTGGGTAGATCTCAGGAAGGGTGAGTCCTATCCCATTGCCGCTCTCCCGGGGTCGGTCTTGAGCGCGGATCCTCCTTTGCGCCGGAAAGACCACTTGCGCCATCAACGGCTGGGGGATGCGTCGCAGCCCTTTTGGGTGGAAGTCCGCTAGGATCGCGCCGAGATGGTAAAACCAACTGGTGGCGGGGGCGCTGTTTATCCTGAGGTCCAAGGTCCGGGTCGAGATCCTGGGGCAAGGGGCTCTTCCGGCACCCGCGCCCCCGTGGTGAGGGGTCACCCTGCCGCGGGAAGGAGGTGAAAAGGGAAAGGGGCCCGGGGACGTGCCCCGGGCCCCAACCCCTTCCCTTACAGCGTAGTCGCGGTGTAGGTGTGGGTGGCGCTGTAGTTCCCGGCAGGGTCATCGTAGGTGACGACCAGCCTGTAGTTCACGTTCAAGCTGATGTTACCACCCCTGTTGCCAGCAGCCACCTGCGTACCGGTGCCGAACTCTCCAGAGCCCGTGCTGGTGACCCTACCGTCGCTCGTAGTAACGGTGAAAGTCAGCTGACTGGAGGGAATATAGTAGTTATCATTATTGTTGTAAAGATCGCTTCCCTTGCTCACGGTCAGATTCCAGGGACGGTTGCTGGAGACTGACGCACCCAGGGTAGCGGTGGCAGGGCTGGTCTCCGGATCTACGCTCCCCAGGTCCACGGTGCCGCTATTCAGCGTTAACCGAATCAGCGCCGGGATCGCTGCCGTGACCGTCACGCTCTTGCTATCCGTGGCAGCGTTGGCCACCCCTCCCCAGCACATCACCATGACCCCCAGGACTCCCACCAGGAGCCCCACTGCCTTCATCCTGCCTCTCATCTCTCATCGCCTCCTTCTCTCGAAATCTCAGGGGTTCTTCGTCTCCAATTCCTCCATCGTCGGTTCCCCCGCGGTCGATCTCATCCGATCGGCGAGCGGGACGTCCATGGGGGCGAGCGGCGAAAAATGCGGGTGAACGGAAAAGGAATCCCGGGGCCCCGGACTGCCCTCCGATAACACCATCCCGTGGGGGGAGCGTTCGCCAGTGTGGAAGGCGAAGGGTTTCAGGCCCTGGTGTGTAGGGGGGACCCGCAACCGGGGCAGGATGGTCTGCCCGATCTCCTCACCGAGGACCGGGGTACCGGCACCAGGCAGCGGGGACAGACCGGCGTGGGGAGGCCTTCCCTTCCGGCGCCCACCCCACCCAGGGCGCCGACCTTCCCGCAGGGAGATGGGCCCTCCCCGTCAGGAGAACCGTCATCGCCAAACGCCTCGTTCTCGAACAGGTAGAAGATGTCGTAATACCCCACGGGAAATACCTCCATCCCGGACCCGGTATTCACCCTACATAAAAAATTGGAGCCGGCGAGGAGACTCGAACTCCTGACCTGCTCATTACGAGTGAGCCGCTCTGCCTGCTGAGCTACGCCGGCCCGTGGCCCTCCTCCGCCTCACCGGGGAGGGAGCATCTCGATGTCCATTATATGCTGCTTCAGCCGGTGGGTGAACTCGAGGGTCTCGAACACCCGATCCACCCGTCGCTGTATCTCGGCGATGCGCTCCTCGTCCCTCTCCGGGTAGAAGAGGTGGCGGAAACGGCCCTGGGCCTTCAGATACTCCTCCACCGGCAGCCGGCGGGCTTTCCCGTGGATTATCCTCTGGGTACCCGCCGTGTAGGTGGTGATACCTTCCCGGTGCTCGTACAAAAGCCAAAGACCCGTCTGTACGGCTAGCCTCGCCACCTTCACGGTGTGCCCGGAGGGGAACTTCCAACCCGGTGGGCAGGGAGCCAGTATCTCGATGTAGCGAGTCCCCCGGATGCCCTTGGCACGGGTGAACTTCTCGAAGAGGTCAGTGGGGTAGGCCAGTGAAGCGGTGGCCACGTAGGGAATGCCGTGGGCCACCATGATCTGGGCCACATCCTTCCTCCACTCTCGCTTGCCCTTCACCGTGTTGGTCGTCCAGGCAGCGTAGGGCGTGGCGCCGCTGCGCTGGGTGCCGGTGTTGGAATAGGCCTCGTTGTTATAGCACACGTAGATGAAATCGGCATTGCGCTCCGCTGCCCCTGAAAGAGACTGGATTCCTATGTCATAGGTACCGCCGTCACCCGCCCACACCAGCACTGTGGGCCTTTCACGATACACGCCCTTTTTCATCAGCCGCTCCACCGCCGCGGCCAGGCCAGATCCGGTAGCACCCCCAGTCGCGAAGGCCATGTTCAGTACGGGGAGGTCGAAAGCGGTTGCGGGGAAGGGACTTTGCAGCACCGATGTGCAAGAGGCGATCACCGCCAGTAGGGTGTTCCTGCCTAGGGCCTTGAGGGCCAAGCGCAGGGCCATAGATGAAGGACATCCCTGGCAAGCGGCATTGCCGGGGAGCAGCAGCTCCTCCTCGGGAAAATCCTTGATCCTCAAGCCCTCTCACCCCCCCAAAGGGCCTTCAGGCCCCGGAGGCTCACCAGGTGCCGCTCGTTCAGGGCCAAGGTGGGCCATTCCTCCCCAGATAACTCGCCCCGGATGGCAGCCTCTGTTCTCTCCGCTATCAGGGTGTAGGGGACGTCCCGCCCTCCCAGCCCGGCGATGAGGCTCACTGGCCGGGGGCCCTCCCCGCCCAGCACCGCCTTCACCTCGGAGGCAAGGATGCCGCCCAACCCGAAGGACACCGCCCGGTCCAAGACCACCACGGTCCGCATCCCACCCAACAGCTCCCGCAGCTCCTCGAAGGGGAAAGGGCGGTAGGAGCGTATCCTCACCACCCCGCAGGGGTATCCTGCGCCGCGCAGCTCTTCCGCCGCCACCCGGGCCTCCAGGGCCAGGGTGCCCACCGCCACCACGGCGTGCTCGGCGTCCTCCATGAAGTAGGTCTCCACCAGATCGCCGTGGTAGTTACCCACGATGTCACGGTATTCCTCCGCGGTCCGGCGTATGACCTCCCGGGCAGCCCGGTGGGCCTGGTAAATGGAATACCTCGTCTCCTCGTAGTCCTGGGGATATATCACCGAACCGTGGGTGAGCGGGAAGCGGGGGTCCAGCCTCCAGGAGGTGCGAAAGGGGGGCAGGAAACGATCCACCGTTTCCTGCTCGGGTATGTCCACCTGCATGTAGGTATGGGACATGGTGAAGGCGTCGTAGCATACCATCACCGGTAGAAAAACGGAGGGGTCCTCGCTGATACGGTAGGCCTGGATCACCGTGTCCAGTATCTCCTGGTGGGTGGAGCAGTAAAGCTGTATCCAACCGGTATCCCGGGCCGACATGGCGTCCTGGTGATCGCACCATATGTTCCACCCCGGCCCCAGGGCCCGGTTCACGTTGGCCATCACCATGGGCAGGCGGATTCCCGCTGCCCAATGGAGTAGCTCGTACATATAGGCCAGTCCGTGGGAGGAGGTAGCGGAGAAAGCCCTTACGCCGGCGGCAGCCGCCGCGATCATGGCGGCCATGGCGCTGTGCTCGCTCTCCACTGGTATGTACTCGCAATCGTAGCCTTCCTCGTCGATGAAGCGTGAAATCTCCTCCACCACCTGGGTCTGGGGGGTGATGGGATAGGCCGAGACCACCTCCACCCGGGCCAACCGGACCGCGTGGGCTGCCGCGTGGTTTCCCGTCTCCACCAGCCTCAACGCTTCTCCTCCTTCACCATGGCGATGGCATCCCGGGGGCACTCCTCGGCGCAGATGCCGCATCCCTTGCAGTAGTCCAGGTCGATGATCAAGTCCCTCGAGACGCATGCCTCGGGACAGTAGACCCAACAGAGAAGGCATTTAGTACAACGACCCGGGTCGATCACCGGCACGAAAGTCCTCCAGGAGCCGGTCTTACCCACGCTCCCCCGGGCGGGCACCGAGAGAGTGGTGAGGAGGCCTATTTCCACCTCTGTCACCTTCCGCCCGGCCCCGGCAGGACCGCCGCCGAAACCCTTTTTCCTGCCTCTGTCGTTCATGACTTTACACCCACGCCCTCCCTCGGGGAGGTGATCATTAGCCTACCTTCCCGAGGCGGCCTTTTGCCCCTTTTCCTTCGCCTCCTGGAACTTTACCACCGAGGTGAACCCCCGCCGAGCCGCCTCCAGGCTCAACTCGGCCCTGTCCGGTGGGTAGGTCTCCCTCAGGACTTCCGCTATGGCCTCCATGTTCACGAGCCCGGTCACGTGGGCCACAGCCCCCAAGAAGGGGACGTTCACAAGGGGCATCCCCTCCACCTCCATGCCCAACTCCAGGGCGATGGAGGTGGCATCCACCCGGTAGGCCGGGAAGTCAAGATGGGTCAGGCGCGCCTCCTCTTCCGCAGTGGCGTTGAAGATGAGCACCGTATCCTCCTTGGTGCCCTCGGAGATGGCGGCCTCGGTGAGGCCCAGGTTCATCACCACCACGAAATCGGGTCGGTAGATCTGGCTCCTGAGGTAGATGGGCCTTTCGTCCATGCGTAGATAGGATTTCACCGGCGCCCCCCGGCGTTCGGCCCCGAAGAAGGGGAAGGCCTGGACGTACCGGCCCATGCGATCCCCCGCCTTGGCCAGCAAGTATGAGAGGGTAACCGCCCCCTGGCCACCCAGACCGTGAAACCTCAACTCGACCATGGCCTCGCCTTCCTCGGACCCACTCGCGTTCTCAGCCGGCCTGTTACCGTGATCCCCTGCTGGGAGCGGGGCCCGGCACCGGGAGCGAAAAGACCTCCCTCCCTTCTAAGATCCCCGGAACTCAAAGGTGAATCGCTTTCTCCGGCCGGTTTTCTTGGGGTTTTCTCTCCCTCCCAAGGACATGCGCCGGACGGGATCCCGGGGTGGTTTATCGTCTTCGCTCCATTTGGCCGGCCGACAAGCCGACCGCGGACGGAGCCGGTTCAATATATATCACAGGGATATGAGCGTGTCGACCACGTCCGTCATCCCCCGGGGCCCAAGGCAGCGTGTAGGGTGCCGGCCACGGGCCACCATACGCCTCCGTCACACCGCAAGGCCCTCGGAGGCTTCCCGGGCCGGTCATGTACCTTCACCGGTACCCCGACCCCTGGGACCTCAGCCGGAGTCGTATTCCTCCTCGTCCCCCACTATCTCGTCCTCCACCGGCTCCGGCACTTCCTCCTCCACCTCCGGCTCGGGCCCGAAATAATCGGCGGGAAGGACCAGCCTCTCGCCGTCCTCCCTCTCCAGGACCACCCTTTCGTGGAGGACATCGTGGGCCACCACCCGGGCCCGGGACCCCTCAACCTCCACCTCCTCCCCCACCGCCGGCACCCGCAGGAGAAAGCGCCGGTACTGATCGTACTCGAAGCGCAGGCAGCACATGAGGCGCCCGCACAATCCTGATATCTTGGCGGGGTTGAGGGGTAGGTTTTGCTCCTTCGCCATGCGAATGGATATGGGGTGGAAGTGGTCGAGGAACTGGGCGCAGCAGAGGGGTTGGCCGCAGGGCCCCAGGCCTCCCACCATTTTGGCCTCATCTCTCACGCCGATCTGGCGCAGCTCTATCCGGGACTTGAGGGCCGAGGCCAGGTCCCGCACCAGGGCCCGGAAGTCCACCCTCCCCTCAGCGGTAAAATAGAAGGTGATGGTACCCCCCTCGAAGGGGAAGTCCACGTCCACAAGCTTCATAGGAAGGCCGTGCTTGGCGATGAGCTCAAGACCCTTGCGCACCGCCCGTTCCCGGCGCACCTCGTTCTTCTCCATCTGGCGCCGGTCCTCGTCGGTGGCCCTTCGGATCACCCTTTCCAATCTGGGGGCACCCGGGTCATCGGGAAGGTGCCGGGGTTGGGTCACCACGGTTCCGTAAGCGGTTCCCTTCTCGGTGGGCACGATCACCTCGTCCCCCACCTTGAGCACCAGGCGGTCCGCGTCGTAGAAGCGGACTCGCCCCCCCTTTCGGAAACTGACCCCCACCACCACGGGCATATGTTCATGGCTCCTTTCTCGATCTCGCCCGGTTCAACCGCTAATAAGCTCCACCGGGAAGGACGCCCTAACCGGCAGGCCGTCTCACCTGAGGGAAGGCCTGGCCCAACCCTTGAGACCAGCCGCCAGGGCGTCCAAGGTCAGTGCTGGGTCCACATTGCCCTCCAGAGCCCTGCGGGCCCATTCCACCAGGGCCAGCTTCTCCCCTGCCCTCTTGCGGCCCAGGATGAGGGCCTCGGACTCCACCTCTTGCCATCTGCCGCGGTTGACCAAGCGCGGCACGGGATCAGCTCCCCCTCCCTCCACCAGGTCATAGACGATTATATCCCGGTAAAAAGAGGCCATTCCATCTAGGAAGTCCTCCACCGCCTCCCGCCTTCGGCGGGCCGTCTCCCTCTTGTGCCTTTCTTCCGTCTTCTTCTTCAGGGCCTGCAAGCTCCACTGGTCTACTGCCTGTCGGTAAGCCTCGGGGAGCTCCGCCTCCCTTCGGGAGTAGGATTCCCACTCCTCCCGTAACTCCCCCAGGCGAAAGAGTAAGTCCGCCAGGCCTTCCCGGCGCGCCCGGGCCGCGAAATCCACCCCGGCCTCCCGGAACCGCAGCCTCCTCCTGTCCCTGGCCCAGCTCACCGCCCGGCCGAAGACGCCTCCGCTCCAGCGGGAGATTTCCCCCGCCTCCACCCCATCCAGACCCTCCACCTCCACCAGGTACCTCTCGATCTCGCCGGTGGGTATGGGGTGGAACCTCACCGCCGTGCAGCGGGACACCAGGGTGGGCAGGAGCTCCTCCTCCCTCTCCGCCACCAGGATGATGCAGGTACCCGGAGGGGGCTCTTCCAGGGTCTTCAAAAAGGCGTTGGCGGCGTAAACATTCATGGTTCCCGCCTCCTCCACCACCGCTACCCTCCCCTTGCCCCCGGCGGGCTTGAGGTGCAGCGACCTCTCCAACTCGTCCACCTGTTCCTTGCGGATCTGCAATCCCTCCGGCTCCACCAGGTGAAAATCGGGGTGAATCCCCTCCATTACCCGGCGGCAGGAAGGGCAATCGTCCAGACCGCCGGAGGGACAGAGGTAGGCGGCGGCGAAGAGTCTGGCCACGGTGGACTTGCCCACGCCCCGGGGGCCCAGGAAAAGCATGGCGTGGGGGACCTCTCCCCGCTCCAGGAAGCTCCTGAGGAGCCTCACGGCGGGACCCTGCCCGTAGACCTCTTCCCAGGAAGCAGCCAAGGCCCTTTTCTCCTCCCTTCGGTGATCCCGGGCCCTTCCCGAGAGGGAGGGCTCGGCCCCATACTCCTCAGGGCCACCCGGCTTCCCGCCCCCCTCCCCCGGGATCATCCCCACGATCCCCCTTCTTGCACGTCGGCGCGCCCCCCATCCGCGGTCACTCGGAGGGCCTCTGCATGCCGAGGAGGGGTAGGACCTCCTGCATTATGCGGTGGTGGATCCTGTCCGGAGGCTCGGTCCCGTCGAGGACCAGGAAGCGGGCGGAGAAGATCTTGGCCAGCGAGCGATAGGCCTCCTGCACGTGGGCGTGGAACCTCTCCGGTTGCCCCTCCATGCGGTCCAGCGTCCTTCGCCTCTTCTGCAGCCTCTGCAGGCCCACTTCGTAGGGGATCTCCAACAGGACGGTGAGATCCGGGTAGAGGTCGCCGGTTACCCACTCGTTGAGGTTCCTGATGGCCTCCAGCCCCAGGCCCCGGGCCACTCCCTGGTAAGCCAGGGAGGAATCGATATAGCGGTCGCACAGGACCACCCGTCCCGCGTCCAGGGCTGGCCTTATCACCTCTTGCACGTGCTGGGCCCGGTCGGCCGCGTAGAGCACTGCCTCGGTGAGGGGATGCATCTCCCCGTAGACGGGGTTCAGGATGATGCGGCGGATCTCCTCGCCGATGCGGGTACCTCCCGGCTCGTGGGTGGCCACCACGTCCACCTTGAGGCGGAGGAGGTGGGCGTGGAGCATGTTCATCTGCGTGGTCTTGCCGGACCCTTCCACCCCCTCGAAGGTGATGAGAAAACCCCTCTTCCCGCTTCCCTTGATCCTGTTCATCAACGGGCCCGCTCCTCCTTCCCAGGTCTCCTTGGTTCCCTGCTGCGCATCGCAGAACCGGCCTAGGCCCACGTCCCCTCCGGCCTCACCGCTCGCCGGGCCATCGGGTTCCCCACCCTTCCCGGCACAATCCCAGCGTTCAAAGGCGAAACGATTTCTCTTCTCGGGCCGGAAATCGACGCCTCCAAGCCGGCTTCTTCCGGTAGGTTTCCCAGAGGTTAATATTACACCATGCCACGGCCGCTAAGGGCCGGGGCCGGTTTGTGGTCAGCTCGCGACCTCATCCCATCCCGCGAACCCATAGGGGTGAGGGGAACTGGTTCCTCGGGACCCGGCGCGACGCCGCGGACCCGCCCTCGGACGGTCGCGGTTCCCGCGCCTAATCGCGGGGGAAAGCCTCTCCCTTCTCCGCCCTGATCATGCCGTACCCGAAGATGCCTCCGCGGAAGAAGTTGTCCAGGATCTCACAGGCCCTGACGAAGTTCTTCAC
>JAPWVA010000312.1 GCA_028275245.1 Actinomycetota bacterium | reverse complement strand
GGTAATCCTGAGGGAATAAGGAGCGGACGGAGGAAAAGCAATGAGAGACATCAGACTGGCGGTGCTGCCGGTGCTGCTGGTGGCGGGGATGCTCCTGACCGGTGTGGCCTTCGCCCACTGGTCGGAGCCCCTGCTGCTCACGGGGAGCGTGGCCACCGGGGAGCTGGACTGGCAGTTCACAAACGTGGGACACCTCGACCCGGGGCCACCTGCCAGCGTGCCCGACTATCACTGTCGCGACAACTTCGAGGGCCCCCCACCCTACTACTGGATGGGGGACAAAGACGTGGGTTACACTCAAGCAGCGATAACGAGCGATCCTCATGTAATTGAAGTAATCCTCAACAACGTCTACCCGAGCTACTTCAACTCGATAAGTGTCTACTTCAAAAACACGGGAACCGTGCCCCTCATCATAGAGGAGGCCCTCATCGACGGGCATGTGGTGATGGGCTGGAACGAGAAGGTCAGGCTGGATCTCAACGGTGATGGCGAGAACGATCTGGAGATCTGGTGGAGGGCCAACATCTTCGGCATCCAGCTGGAGCCAGGCGATGACGGACCCCAGACGAGCTTCTGGGTCCATGTCTTGCAGGGGGCGCCCAGGGGCGCATCCCTAGCCTTCACCATCCAGCTGATAGCGGTGCAGTACAACTTCTCCGAGCACCCTAAGCCGACGATAGGACTTAACCCGACGAGCCTGACCTTTAATGCGATGGTGGGAGGACCCAATCCCTCCCCACAGAGCGTTACCGTTTCCAACACCGGGCCCGCCGGAAGCGTCCTATCCTGGACGGCCACGGATGATGCCGCTTGGCTCTCCGAGAGTCCTGCCAGCGGCATCCTGGGAGCAGGAGCTTCGGAGCCCATGACGGTAAGCGTGGATATAAGTGGACTTCCAGCGGGGACCTATACTGCCACGATTACGGTTTCAGACCCCAACGCGACGAACAGCCCGCAGACGGTGAGCGTGACTCTTAACCTACAGCTTGCCACCTATTCCGAAAATCTTCATCCGAACGAAGGGGTGGACCGCTGGGGTAGCCACTCGGGGGATTGCTGGATTTTGACCGCAGAAAATCTGAATCTTCTTAAAGCCAGCGATAACAACCGGTATAGGGAGAATAAGGAGTGGCATGAGAAATACGAAGACCATCGTTATATCGAGTTCGGTTTCGAGAATATCCCAGCCGGGGCTACGGTGCTTAGCGCGGTGCTTAAGTTCGAGTGGCAGCGTGCCTCGAGCGTGGACAACGCTAGGCTGAGTATCTGGAACGGCTCCAGCTGGAGTTCGTACTACTACCTTCCGCTACCGAGTCCGAACACGGACACCATCGTGACGCTGGATCTTAAAACCGGTTATGGCATCGACACGGCCGCCGAGGTCAACAACTTGAGGGTGAGGTTCCAGGCCACGGATGGCGGTGGAGCCTACACCTGGCACGATTGGGTCGAAGTTCAGGTAACCTACACGCTGTGAACGGGGAAACCAAACCAACCTTTGTTTTTTGTTTTTTTTTTGGAAAAAATCAACTCCCAAAAAATCGTGATGAAAATGAAGACGGGAAGGAAGGCGGAAGGCAGGGCGGCGATCCTCCTAGCCCTGGCCCTCTTCAATTACCTCCTCCTCAACCTCCTGCACCCGGGCGGGCTCATGGCCTACTTCCTACCCTCCGCCTGCTGGGGTCTTCTGGCCCTTCTCGCCCTCAAAGCCTGCGGCCTCAGCGGGATAAGGTCCTGGTTCAACGCCAGGGTCTCCCTCGTAGCCGCGAGCCTCTCCGTCCTCTACGTGCTGGTCCTCCTCAACCTGGGTTTCTTCACGGGCTTCGGGAGGAGCCCCTATTCCTTCGCCCTTCCCTCCCTCCTCACCAACTTCCTCCTGGTCTTCTCCACCCTCTTGGGCATGGAGCTCTCCAGGGCTTACCTCGTGAAGAGCCTCGGCAGGAGGAGGCCCTTCCTCGTCCTGGGGCTGATCACCCTCCTCTACGCCTTCCTGGGCATACCCATGGCCAGACTCCTGGGGCTCAGGAACCCCCTGGCGATCACCAAGTTCTTCGGGACCGGGTTCCTCCCCCTCCTGGCGGAGAGCCTCCTCGCCACCTACCTGGCTTTCCTGGGGGGACCGGTGGCCTCCTTGGCCTACCGCCTTCCCCTCACCGCCTTCTGGTGGTTCTGTCCCATCCTCCCCCGCCTTTCCTGGGGTGTGGAGGCCCTCTTGGGGGTGATGCTCCCCACGGCGGGGTTCTTCTCCATCAACCTCTACACCTCCCCCTTCACCCTGCGCAGGCTGGGCTTCACCTCCGAGGTGGGGGGCTTCGGCCGGGCCAGGAGGTCCCAAGCCAAGGGTCTGATCCTCACCTCGGTCCTCTGCGTTCTGGTGGTCTGGGCCTCCACGGGACTTCTGGGCCTCCGGGCCACCACCATCCTCAGCGGAAGCATGAGCCCCAGCCTGAAGGTGGGGGACATGGTGCTGGTGAGGGAGGTACCCGCCTCCTCCGTGAGGCCTGGTGA
>JAPWVA010000311.1 GCA_028275245.1 Actinomycetota bacterium | reverse complement strand
GCTCCCTCCTCTGGTGTTCGGTGAGGGGCAAGGGATTTGAGGGGTAGGGGATTTGAGGAGCTGGGGATTTAAACACGGCCTCTGCTGGTCGTGGCGGACCCTCGCCTCCGACTCCGGGCGGACGGGTCCACGCTGGACGGGTCCCCGGGTGGGTGAATTCGGCCCGACGCCGCCCGGCAGTGACGAACCCCTTTCCGGTCCCTTTCGGGGGTAGAAGGTGATAAATTCAAGCCTCCCTGAGCGCAAGAAGGAGGGTCTAGTCCCTTTCCGGGGTAGAAGGAGCGGCGATGAGGGGTTTTTCTTAAAGGTCCTCAAGGCGGCTTTCCGCCTCAAATCTATTTTTATGTATGAGGAGCGGCGGTGAGGGGTTTTTCCTAAAAGGGCGTTCCCAGGTGACCCGTGTGCCAACGGGGTATCGCCCTGATCGGCCCGATACAGCCGATGAGTCAGCCCGGGTGGTGAGACCGTAAGCCCTGAGGCGGAAAGGGACGGGACTTTCTTTGCCCAGTCAAGATCGAACCAGGACGGCCGTAGCGCGGGCAGGGCTAAGCCGGCGTGGGCCGTCCCCCTGACCGGGGGTAAACAGGACGCAGGCCTGGGTAAGGAAGGGGTGTTCAAGGCCGTCCCCCTTCCCGAGTCCATGGGCTCGACTACAATCGAGGTCCTCAGCACGGAGGCAGGGGTGTTCTGAGCCCTCCCCCTTCCCGAAGGCTCAACGGTAGTCCACCCGGAAATCCTCCCCTACCAGGTGTATCCAGGTTTGCCCGGGGCGTAGCGGTATGGGGCGGCCCTCCTCGTCGGTGAAGGTGGTGGGGGAGTTGCGGTTCCCCTTCCTCCAGTTGCCCACATAAACCATGCCACCGGAGAAGACCAGGCAGCGCCCCGAGCCCACCACCTGGGATACGGGCACCGGGGACCCGGCTGCGTCCCTCAGGGAACTGTTCTGTACCTTTACGAACTGGATTATCACGTTCACCGGCGCCAGCTGTCTCCCGGTCTTGAGGTCGGTATGGGCCTTCCCCCCGGTGCTTCGCAGGTAGCGGTCGGAGGCGGCGTCGTAGGAGTAGGAGGCGTTGCAGGACTTGTCGGGGTAGTGGACGTTGATCGCGTTGGCACTTGCTGATGGGTGGGCTGACTCTCCCTCCTCCGCCTCCCCCTCCCCCGGGACGAAGGTGAAGCCGGAGTAGACCGGACCCCGGAAACCGTCGTTTTTCTCCGCCAGGTAGCGGCGCAGCAGCTCGGTGGAGGTATACAGGTTGTGGGGCATCCGCCGGCTGCGGTCCCTCCAGAAGAACGAGGAGTCCTCGGTGACGTACATGATCCCTGAGGATTCCAGCATCCTTATCACCTGGGACGACCCACCGCTACAGGTGAGCAGGGGCTTGAGAAAGTAGATGATGTCTATGTCGGAGGGCCTGGCGCTGCGCACGGGGCCCACCACCGGGCATTCGTGGGCCAGATAAATGCATATGAAGCGGGTGGCGCCTCCCTCCACCAGTTCCTCGTAGACCAGTTCCGCCTCAAGGAGGCCGCTCTGTGGGCGGGCAGGCGGCTCGTTCTCCACCTTGATGGCCAGGGGCCTCCTGCTCACCAGGTCCCAGGATTGCACTTTCTCCCCGGTGAGAGGGTTCACAGGGCCCTCGTCCCGGGCGGGTCGTTCACTTTCATCCCCGGTGGTCACGGCCCGGCTCTTGCCACAGCCGGCCAGCGAAGTAGAGAGAAGCGCCACGAGAAAGAGCATCGCCAGGACCGTCCTCGCTGCTGTCATCCTTTTCCAGGACATCGCACCCATCCCTTTCTTGTAGTCCTCCTCTTAGAGGTTTTCCCTCGCTCGCCTTCTTATTCCTCCACGCGGGCCCTTTCACCGGGGCCGCCCGCCGGGGGCATCCCGACGGGGAACCTTCCCGAGGAGAGTATAAGGCGAATCAAGGACCAGGGCGACGGGCTGGATAGATCTCCCTTCCCCTTTTCCTTCCCGCTCCCGCCGGCGAGGAATCGTTGACCCACCGGCCTGGCTACCCTGCCGCATGCGAATCCGCCTACGGTCCCCGATTTTCCGGTGTCCTAATTTTGCGGTTTGGCGAGAATGGGCATCCTCAGCTTCTGGTATCCTAATTTTGCGGTTTAGCGAGAATGGGCATCCTCAGCTCCCCGAGCTCTTGGTAATCCCGAAGAGGTGCGCTGCGTTTCCACCCAGTACCATCTCCCGGGCCTCCCCCTTAAGCTGCGAGGCGGCCTCCCGGAGGCAGCGTTGGAAGGGAAGCAGGGGGTAGTCGGTGGCGAAGAGTATCCTTTCTGGCCCGCATATCCTTACCGCCAGGGAGTAGATCTCGGGCCGGTAAAGGTAGGGGGAGGCGGAGGTGTCGTAGTATACCTGGGCGCATTCTCGGGACACCTCGGGCATGAGCTCGTAGAAAAAGAGGCCCCCTCCCCAATGGGCCAGCACCAATCGCACCTCGGGAAAGGCCCTTACCAGGGGATATATGGCCTGGGGGGTGACGGGTCCCTTGCCCGGGT
>JAPWVA010000310.1 GCA_028275245.1 Actinomycetota bacterium | reverse complement strand
CCGTTGGTGTTACTATAGTAACGGACAACGGCTGCCCAGCTAGGCCGGCACTTGGATGGGAACGGGCTGGAGGGGCCGAACCCACTTGATGACCTTCCGCGGGCAGACCTCCACGCACTTCCCGCACCCCGTGCAGAGGGTGGAATCGATTGAGATTCTGTCTCCCACAAACTTTATCGCTCCCGTGGGGCAGTTCTTCTCGCAGAGTCTGCACTTTATGCATCCTTTGGTACAGGAGGCGACCACAGCTTTCCCGGGCTCGGGTGAGTTGCAGTCCACCAGCACCTTCGAATTTCTGGGAATCAGTCTGAGCACCCCCCTCGGGCAGACCTGAACGCATATTCCGCAACCCTTACATCTTTCCCAGTCGACTTCCGGCAAGCCCCCGACCATTCTTATTGCCCCGAAGGGACAGGCCCTCTCGCAGTCTCCCATTCCCAAACAGGCGTACCTGCAGAGCGTCGGCCCACCCTGGAGGAGGGAGGCGGCGAGGCAACTCCTCTCCCCATGGTATGTAAAGCGGGGCTTGGACCCGCCAGCGCAGGCCCTGGCTACCACCGCCCACTCCACCTCCGATGGGGGCTTTACACCGAGGTAGGAGGCTATTCTTGCCCTCTCGGGAGCGGTCAGGACCCGGCAGCGGTCGATGAGTTCTGGATTGGAAACCAGTGCTCGGGCGTAGTCCTCGCACCCCTTGAATCCGCAGGCACCACAGTTCGAGCCGGGAAGCATCCCCCTTACCTCCTCCACCCTCTCGTCCACCTGGACCGCGAACCTGCGCGAGGCCCAGACCAGCAGGAGAGAGAAGCCGAAGCCCACCAGCGCGAGGGAGAGGGGCTCCTCTATCATCCGCCTATCCCCATGAACCCTTGGAAGGAGAGCGCCAGAAGTCCCGCCACTATGAAGGCGATGGGCGCCCCCTGCAGGGAGCGGGGCAGCTGCTCGTAAGCCAGCCTCTCCCTAATCCCGGCGAGGAGGACGATGGCGAGGGTGTAGCCGAGGCCCGTTGCCAGGCCGCTGACGAGGGAGGCGGGGAGCGAGTACCCCTCATCGAAGTTTATCAGGTTGACGGCCAGGATGGCGCAGTTGACGGTGATGAGGGGGAGGTAGATCCCAAAGGCCGAGTAAAAGCGGGGCAAGGTCTTCCGCATGATGATTTCCACCAGCTGGACGAACGAGGCGATGACCAGGATGAAGGCTACAATCCTCATGTACTGGATGCCAAGGGGGGTTAGGAGGAAGCGGTTGACGAACCAGGTCACGGCCGAGGAGGAGACGGCCACGAAGGTCACGGCCATTCCCATCATGGCGGAGTTCCTGAGGTTGGAGGAGATGCCGAAGAAAGAGCAGAGTCCGATGAACCTCGTTAGCACAATGTTGTTTATCAGCAGGGTCACCAGGAAGATGGAAAGGAGATCCAACTAGATCGCCCCCAGTTTTTTCAACAGTGCAAGCATGCCTCCCATTACCAGGAAGCCGCCGGGCGAGAGGAGGAAGCCGGAGGCAGGCTGGGAGAGGAGGACAAAGGAGTGACCGAAAAGGGAAATTCCTCCAGAGCCCAGGAGTTCCCGGATGACGGAGATGGAGACGATGGCAAGACCGAAGCCCGCTGTCATCCCCACCGCATCCGCCAGGCTCTCAAGCACGGGGCGCTTGGAGGAGAAGGCCTCCACCCTCCCCAGCACGATGCAGTTGACGGTGATGAGGGGGAGGAAGATCCCCAGGTGCTCTCGCAGGGTGGGGGAGTAGGCCCTGATGATCAGCTCGGTGATGGTCACGAAGCTCGAGATCACCACCACGAAGATTGGTATCCTGACGTTCTTGGGGATCAAGCGCCTGAGGAGGGAGGTGACGAGGCAGGAGCCCAGGAGGACGAACCCGAAGGCGAGGGTCATCCAGATGGCATCCTCCACCGACTTGGAGATGGCCAGGAAGGGGCAGAGGCCGAGCATGATGACGAAGATGGGGTTCTTGCGCAGGATTCCCTTCTCCGCCTCCCACTTCAGGTTGGACTTCTCCTCAGCCACGGGTCAGCGCCTCCTTCACCGCCTCTAGGATGGCCCGGGAGGTTATGGTGGCGCCCGTCACAGCCTCCACCCTGCCCTGGGGCCTGAAGGCTAGGTCCGCCGGTGCCAGGTTCTCGAACTGGGAAAGGTAGGAGGGCTCGGTCGCCCTGGAGCCTATCCCCTTGGTCTCGCTGTGGGAGAGCACCCTGACCCCCCTCACCGTGTTGTCCGGGTTTATTCCCACCAGCACCTTGATGGTTCCGCCGTAGCCCTTGGTCTCCACCTCCACCGCCCTCCCCACCAACTGGTTGTCACGGAAACAGTAAAAGATACCGTTCTCCTCTTGGAACTGGCATCCGGGGAAGATCTCCCCCACCTTTGCTTCCCTCTCCCTTCTCTCGGCCTCCTCTATCCTAGGCTCGGTCATCTCGTGCACGTAGCCGAGAATCAGCCCCCAAATCACGCAGGTGAGGGTGAGGGCGAGGACGGGCTTGAAGGCTTTCATCTCCTTTTC
>JAPWVA010000309.1 GCA_028275245.1 Actinomycetota bacterium | reverse complement strand
TCCGTGACCCCAGCCGGAACCATCGAAGCGGTACTCGTCGCCTGAGGCCAGGGTGGGAACCGAGAGACTGGGCGAGAATGCGGGTATCAACCCCGAAAGGAGGGGGAGCAGCGCCAGGAGGAGCAGGGCCCTGAACTTGACCATATGCCCGCGATGTTCCCTGGAACCTCCCCTCCCCACCTTCGGGGGTGGGGAGGGAAGAAAGCCCCAACGATCCCCGATGTTCACCCCGGAAAGCCCTTTCCTATCACTCAACTCGCATACCCCCCGTGAACATACCCGTCACGGCGCCGGGACGCTGCTCCCAGCCTCCGTCATCCTAAACCTACCTCCTTTTACTTTTTCCCCGCCCGCAACGCCATCCCCTCGGGACAGGCGATGGCGGGGTATCGAAGATCGCCATGGGGATCGCGGCCTCCCTTTCCCTTCCCGCCCCTGGTGAAACGCCCCAGCACCCTCCCGTGGAACCCCGACATCCCTTCACCTCCCCCATCACCTCCCCGCATTCCCGGGCCGCCAACTGGAACTTCAACACTCCCTCCACGCCGGCCTTCTTAAAAATCATAACCTCTCCGAGTTCCCCATCCGCTAACCGGAGCCGGTCCTTCCTTCCCCTTCCTTCACCTCCTCCCAGAGGAGGTCCACCGGGTCGGTTGACCCCGGGAAAGCCCCCCTATTTCGTAGACGCCATGCCCCACGACTCCCCGCCAGGTTCCATCCGGCGTTCCCCATCCGCTAACCGGAGTCGGTCCTTCCTTCCCCTTCCTTCACCTCCTCCCAGAGGAGGTCCATCTGGTCGAGGGAAAGTTCCTCCAGCTTGAGACCCCTTTCCTCGCACAGCCGTTCCATGCGGCGGAATCTGCCGGCGAACTTACCCGCCGCCTTTTTCAGGGCCACCTCCGGGTCCACCCGGAGGTGGCGGCTGATGTTCACCAGGGTGAAGAGCAAGTCCCCGATCTCCTCCTCCCGGCGGTAATCCCCTTCCTCCAGGGCGGCGGCCAGTTCCTCCACCTCCTCCCGGAGCTTGGGCAGTACCTCCTCCCCCATTCCCCAGTCGAAGCCCACCCGGGCCGCTCGGGCCTGGACCTTGAAGGCGTAGAGGAGGGCGGGAAGGCCCGGGGATATGCCATCCATCAGGGAAGCCACCCCCTTCTCCGCCGCCTTTATCCTCTCCCAGCGGGCTAGCACCTCCTCTGGGGTATCCACCGTATCCTTACCGAACACATGAGGATGTCGCCGCACCAGCTTTTCCACGATTCCCCGGGTGACGTCGCCGATGTGGAAGAATCCCTCCTCGGCTCCCAGCTGGGCATGGAGGACCACCTGCAGGAGGAGGTCGCCGAGCTCCTCGCAGAGGTGTTCCATGTCCCCCCGGGAAATGGCCTCGACCGCCTCGTGGGCCTCCTCCACCATGTGTCGGGCCAGCGACTGGTGGGTCTGCTTCCGGTCCCAGGGACACCCGTCCGGTGCCCTAAGCCGGGCCACCACCTCCACCAGCCGCCGGAAGTCGTACACCTCCTCCCCCGGGAGTGGGGGAAGGAAGAGGCTGGCCAGGTGATGGAACCTGTCGGATCGGTCCAGCTCCTCCAATACGGTCCACTCCACTTTCTCCCCGCCGTCCTCCTGCCCGGAGACCACCGCCACCGGGTGGTCGGGAGGGTAAACCTCCAGGAGAACCGTTTTCACCTCGGCGGCCATGATCCTGTCATCCACCTGGCAGATCAAAAGCGCCCCCCTGGGGTCCAGGCCTGAGGCGCCCCGCTCCACCAGCGAGCCCGCCTCCACCAGTGTCATCCCCTCCACCGGGTCCCACCCTAGGGCCACGAACACGGCGTCCAGGAAGCTCACCGCGGGCAGTATCACCAGGTCCACGTCCTCTTCTAAGAGAAGCTGCACCGACCTTTCTGCCACCACCGGGTTGCCGGGGGTAGCGTAGACCACCTCTCCCCGCTCCCGGGCCGCCGCCACCACCTCCAAGGCTATCCTCCGGTAGGTCTCCTCCAGGTCCTCCGAGTTCTCGTAAAGGTGGTCCAAGAAGCGCATCACGACCCCGGCCTCCCGCAGATCCTGGATACAGGGGTGGCGGGAGGTCCTCACCAGGACCTCCTCCGCCCCCCGGAGAACCTCAAGGGTCTCCAGGGTAACCTGGCCCATGGGGCCGGGGCCCAGGCCCACCACCTTCACGCGGGGCCTCCCCTCCCTTCTCTGAGCGGAGATATCCTTCCCTTCTCCTTCCATCTCCCCAACCTTTACGGCATGGCAGCTCCCTAACCTTTACGGCCTGGCCTACCCTTCCCGGGCGGACCCTGGAGGGGTCCCGGGACCGTGCAGGGAAGGGCGACTTTGCCCGGGACAGTCCCTCCCTTGGGGAGCAAGTCTCCCCTCCGTCGCACCGGCGGGAGGCTCGCCCTGCCCATGGCCTCCCCGCCGGAAAGGAAAGGCTTCCCGAGGCCGGTTCCCCGGCGCCGCCCGCGCCGGTCCCCGCTCACCCGGAGGCCTCCCGGTGGGACGTCCCCCTCCGGGACAGTCT
>JAPWVA010000307.1 GCA_028275245.1 Actinomycetota bacterium | reverse complement strand
CGGCCCTCTACCTATCCTTGGCCCCCAAGAGCAACTCCGTGCTTCGAGCCCTGGAGGCGGCCAGGAAAGAGGTGGAGGAGGGAGGGACCGGGGAGGTCCCTCTACACCTTCGGGATTCCCACCATCCGGCATTGAGAAAGCATGGGCACGGCATGGGCTACCTTTACCCCCACGATTATCCGGGAGGATACGTGGATCAGCTTTACCTCCCCCGGGAACTGGAGGGAAGGGAGTTCTACCTTCCCGGCAGCGAAGGGGAGGAGCCGGAACTGGTGGAGAAATGGAGGGGGAGGAGGGACCGATCGGGCAAGGGAGAGGGTGAGGGGGATGGGGATGAACGGCCCGGCGGGGGTGAGGGGCCAAGTTGACACCCCATTTTACCCGGTGCTATCCTCGAAAACGTTGACTTGGGAAGGAAACCGCCGTTTACGGCGGTTTTGGATTAAGGGAAGGAGAAAGGGGCGAGTTGTACAGCGACATCGTGGTGGAGCATTTTCAGAATCCCCGCAACGTGGGGGAGATAGAGGACGCCGATGGTGTGGGAAGGGTGGGTAACCCCAGCTGCGGCGACATGATGGAGGTGTACATAAAGGTACGGGACGGTGTGCTGGTGGACGTGAAGTATAAGACCTTCGGGTGCGGTGCCGCGGTGGCCTCAGGCAGCATGGGGACGGAGATGGTCAAGGGAAAGACCATCGAGGAGGCCCTGCGGATCACCAGCGAGGAGGTCTCCGAGGCCCTGGGAGGGCTTCCTCCCGCCAAGATGCATTGCTCCAACCTGGCGGCGGACGGGATCAGGGCGGCCATCCAGGACTACCTCCGGCGCCGGGAGACGGTTGAGGGAACGGGGGGGTCCTGAATGGGGGGCGTGGCAGCCCTGGTCTGCGCCGTGTCCTTCGGCCTTTTCATGTTGGCCATATCCTTGGTTATGTTGAAGATGGCCCGCACTCTGGGCATCACTAATGGGATCCTGGACGATCTCCGGAGGGAGCTCATCCCGCTGGTCCGCAAGCTCCAGGTCACCATGGACAGGGTAAACGGGGAGATGGAACACGTGGACCGGGTGCTGGAATCGGTGGAGAGCCTGGCCAGGCAGGCCAATTCCCTCACCAAGGTGGCCCAAAGGGTGGCCACCTCTCCCCTGGTGAAGTTGCTCACCCTGGGCCTGGGGGCATGGAGGCCGGGGGGAGACCGGAAGGAAGAAGGCTAAGAGAGCTGATCCGGTGATCGTGCCCGCAAGCAGGCGGCCCGTCGGCATTCCGCGTTCCTGGAGGCGAGGTTGAAGAGCAGCGAGATAAGGGAGACCTTCCTGCGCTACTTTGAGGAAAGGGGTCACCGGAGGGTGAAGAGCTCACCCTTGGTTCCCGATGACCCCACCCTGCTCCTGACCAATGCCGGCATGGTCCAGTTCAAGCCCTATTTCCTGGGCACGGCCAAGCCCGAGTTCACGCGGGCCACATCCTGCCAGAAGTGCGTGAGGACCACCGACATCGAGAAGGTAGGGAGGACCGCTAGACACCTCACCTTCTTCGAGATGCTAGGCAACTTCAGCTTCGGGGATTACTACAAGGACAAGGCTATTCCCTGGGCCTGGGAGTTCCTGACCCAGGTGGTGGGCATCGACCCCACCCGCCTTTACTGCTCCGTTTTCAGGGAGGACGACGAGGCCTACGAGATCTGGAGAGACGTGGTAGGGGTGCCCGAGGAGAGGATAGTGCGATTGGGCGAGGAGGATAATTTCTGGGACATGGGAACCACTGGGCCCTGCGGTCCCTGCTCGGAGATCATTTATGACCAGGGTGAGGAGTTCGGTTGCGGCCGCCCGGACTGCCGGGTGGGATGCGACTGCGACCGTTACCTGGAGCTTTGGAACTTGGTCTTCATGCAGTATAACCGGGACGAGGAGGGTAAATTGGAGCCCCTACCCTCCAAGAACATAGATACCGGTTTGGGCTTGGAACGCCTGGCCTCGGTGCTCCAGGGTGCCAGGACCAACTTCGAAACCGACACCATATACCCGGTCATCGAGAAAGTCGCGGATGTCTCCGGCATCCCTTACGGAAGGGATGAACGGGCGGATGTATCCCTGAAGCTGGTGGCGGATCACTCCAGGGCCTTCACCTTCCTGGTGGGCGATGGCGTACTTCCCTCCAATGAGGACCGCGGTTACGTGCTCCGCAGGTTGATAAGGAGGGCGGTCAGGCATGCCAGGCTATTGGACATCGAGCGTCCTTTCCTGGGAGAGATGGTGGACGTGGTGGTGGAGACCCTGGGGGACGCTTATCCCGAGCTCAAGGAAAACCGGTCCTTCATCCGGGCCATCGTGGAGAAGGAGGAGGAGAGGTTCTCCCAAACCCTGAGGGCCGGCCTGGCTTACTTCGAGGAGGCGGTGGCCCGGGCGACGGAGGGAGGGGGAGGCATCCTCTCCGGCGAGGATGCCTTCCACCTCCACGACACGCTGGGATTTCCCCTGGAGCTTACCAGGGAGATGGCCTCGGAGCGGGGCCTCGAAGTGGACCTGGAGGGCTTCGATAGGCTCATGGGGGA
>JAPWVA010000308.1 GCA_028275245.1 Actinomycetota bacterium | reverse complement strand
TTGGAGGGTTTGATCCTGGCTCAGGGTGAACGCTGGCGGCGTGCCTAACACATGCAAGTCGAGCGGTGCAGCTGGAGGCTTCGGCCGAAGGCTGCATAGCGGCGGACGGGTGCGTAACGCGTAGGAACGTGCCCCCTGGAGGCGGATAGCCGCGGGAAACTGCGGGTAAACCGCCATAGACTCGGGAGAGTAAAGGCCGGAAGGCGCCAGGGGAGCGGCCTGCGTCCCATCAGGTAGTTGGTAGGGTAACGGCCTACCAAGCCTACGACGGGTAGCCGGTCTGAGAGGATGGCCGGCCACAAGGGCACTGAGACACGGGCCCTACTCCTACGGGAGGCAGCAGTGGGGGATATTGGACAATGGGCGAAAGCCTGATCCAGCGACGCCGCGTGGAGGACGAAGCCCTTCGGGGTGTAAACTCCTTTTGTCGGGGAAAAAGGGCTGATGGTACCCGACGAATAAGCCCCGGCTAACTACGTGCCAGCAGCCGCGGTAATACGTAGGGGGCGAGCGTTACCCGGAATCACTGGGCGTAAAGGGTGCGTAGGCGGCCGCGTGTGTCTGGCGTAAAATTCCACGGCTCAACCGTGGGTATGCGCTGGAAACTACGTGGCTTGGGTGCGGCAGAGGCAGACGGAACTGCTGGTGTAGGGGTGAAATCCGTAGATATCAGCAGGAACGCCGGTGGAGAAGTCGGTCTGCTGGGCCGTAACCGACGCTGAGGCACGAAAGCTAGGGGAGCGAACCGGATTAGATACCCGGGTAGTCCTAGCCGTAAACGATGCTCACTAGGTGTGGGGGCGGAAGCCTCCGTGCTGAAGCGAACGCGATAAGTGAGCCGCCTGGGGAGTACGCCCGCAAGGGTGAAACTCAAAGGAATTGACGGGGGCCCGCACAAGCGGTGGAGCGTGTGGTTTAATTGGAAGCTAAGCCAAGAACCTTACCAGGGCTTGACATGCTGGTGGTACCGAGCCGAAAGGTGAGGGACCCTGCCGGAAGGTAGGGAGCCAGCACAGGTGGTGCACGGTCGTCGTCAGCTCGTGCCGTGAGGTGTTGGGTTAAGTCCCGCAACGAGCGCAACCCCTGCCCTTAGTTGCCAGCGGTTCGGCCGGGCACTCTAAGGGGACTGCCGGCGACGAGCCGGAGGAAGGAGGGGATGACGTCAGATACTCGTGCCCCTTATGTCCTGGGCGACACACGCGCTACAATGGGGTGGACAGCGGGAAGCGAGGCAGCGATGCTGAGCAAATCCCTGAAACCACCCCCCAGTTCAGATTGTGGGCTGAAACCCGCCCACATGAAGCCGGAATCGCTAGTAATCGCGGATCAGCCACGCCGCGGTGAATACGTTCCCGGGCCTTGTACACACCGCCCGTCAAGCCACCCGAGTCGCGGGCACCCGAAGACGGTGACTCTTAGGGGCGCCGTTGAGGGTGAACGTGGTGAGGGGGGCTAAGTCGTAACAAGGTAGGTGTACCGGAAGGTGCGCCTGGATCACCTCCTTTCTAAGGAGAGGGTGGTGGCTGCTATTCGGATTTGAGTGACTGGGCTCGTAGCTCAGATGGTCAGAGCGCACGCCTGATAAGCGTGAGGTCGGAGGTTCGATTCCTCCCGAGCCCACCATGGGTGGGGACATAGCTCAGCTGGGAGAGCACCTGCTTTGCAAGCAGGGGGTCAGGGGTTCGAATCCCCTTGTCTCCACCAATGGGGGAGGGTCATTGAAAAGTGCATAGGGTAAGGTGAAGGTAGTAAGGGCACGCAGTGGATGCCTAGGCGGCAGGAGGCGAGGAAGGGCGTGGCAAGCTGCGAAAAGCCTGGGGGAGCCGCAAGCGGGCGTTGATCCCAGGATTCCCGAATGGGGCAACCTGCACGGGGGAAACCCCGTGCGCCCGAGAGGGCGCGAGACCCGGGGAAGTGAAACATCTCAGTACCCGGAGGAAAAGAAATCAAACGAGATTCCCTGAGTAGAGGCGATCGAAAGGGGAGGAGCCTAAACCAGCCGGAAGGCTGGGGTCGTGGGACACAGCTAGGCTGAGCCCGCTCTGAGGCGTTGTGTAGCCGAACAGTCTGGGAAGGCTGGCCGGAGAGGGTGAAAGCCCCGTAGGCGAAACGCAACGCGTAGGAGTGGCTGTGATCCCGAGTAGCGCGGGACCCGAGGAATCCCGCGTGAATCAGGGGGGACCACCCTCCAAGGCTAAATACTACCTGCCGACCGATAGCGCAACCAGTACCGTGAGGGAAAGGTGAAAAGCACCCCGGAAGGGGAGTGAAAGAGACCTGAAACTGCGTGCCTACAAGAAGTCGGAGCCCGAGAGGGTGACGATGTGCCTTTTGATTAATGAGCCTGGGAGTTACCGTACCTGGCGAGGTTAAGCCGGGAGAGGCGGAGCCGAAGCGAAAGCGAGTCCGAAAAGGGCGGAAGTCAGGTGCGGTAGACCCGAAGCCGGGTGAGCTACCCATGGGCAGGATGAAGGTGGGGTAAAACCCACTGGAGGTCCGAACCGGTGGATCGTGAAAAATCCTCGGATGACCTGTGGGTAGGAGTGA
>JAPWVA010000306.1 GCA_028275245.1 Actinomycetota bacterium | reverse complement strand
CTTATCTCTACGCCGGCGTGGAGGGCCACGGGGTGTGGCGCTACGACCCGGCCGGCGGGGACTGGCTGGACATCGGTGGCCCTCTGAGCGCCTTCGACGCGAGCTCGCTCGCCTGGGATGGCGCCTTTCTCTATGCCGGGACGAAGGGGCACGGTGTCTGGCGCCACGATCCGGCCAGCGGGAACTGGGAGGACGTCGGTGGAGATATAAGCACATGCACGGTCAAGAAGCTCCTGTGGTACGGCCCCCTTCTGTACGCCGGCACCAATATTGGCCTCTGGCGTTGTGACACCGCCGAGGGCATGGCCTGGAGTAAGGTTGGCTCGGGTGATATAAACTGCCTCGCCAGTGACGGCGTATACATATATTTCGGGGAGTATATTTCGGGCGTGTGGCGTCACGATCCAGACACGGAAGCGATGGAGCCGAACACCAGGTTAGGCCTGGAGGGCTACAAGATCCTCTCCCTCGCCTGGGATGGGTGCCGTCTTTACGCGGGAGGGGAGGATAGCGACGGCCATGGAGTGGGTGTGTGGTGTTGGAGTCCAGGGGACGGTGGTTCCTGGGCAGGGATGGGGCTCGACGGAGAGGCCGTTCACGACCTCTTTTGGGACCACTCCTGCCTTTTCGCGGGCACGAAAAGCCAGGGGGTTTGGCGCTATAAGACCTTCCCTCACAACCGGGAGGTCGTCCTGAGGGCCGTCCCGGCGCAGGGCTACGATTTCGCGGAGTGGTCGAAGGACGTTGCCGGGAGCGACAATCCCGTTGCGGTGGTCATGGATGGTGATAAGGAAGTGAACGCACATTTCGTGAGGAGGTCTTACACCGTCTCCTGCTCCGCCGATCCGGAAGGGGCAGGCGAGGTCACGGGAACGGGGACTTACTGGCACGGAGACCCGGTTACGCTCACCGCCACCCCCCACGAGGGTTACTCTTTCGTGAATTGGACGGAAGGGAATGACACCTACGAGGACAACCCCCTGTCCTTCGACATCACCTCCAACAGGACGCTCGTGGCACATTTTGTCAGGAAGAACTACACCATCGCGGTCGAGGGGTCTCCGGTGGGGGCGGGAACGGTCGTCAAGGATCCGGATTACCCCACATATGAACACGGAACCAACGTGACCCTGACCGCAGAGCCCGCCCTTGACAGGCATTACCATTTCGTGAGCTGGACGGAAGGGGGGAAAGAGGTCTCCACGGCTAACCCGTGGACTTTCGCGGCCACCCGAAGCCGCGACTTGACCGCCAACTTCGCCTTGGATCGCTATGCGGTATCCGTCTCTACGGACCCCGCGGGAGGAGGCGTTGTCGAAGGGGGAAGCGCCCTTGACCGGATAGGCCTGGAGGACAGGGATGTCTATTGCCTCAACGGTGACGGCACTCGCGTCTTTGTGGGCACCGATAGCGGGCTTTGGCGCTACGATCACGCGGCAAATCCTCCCTGGACATGCATCGGTCTCGAGAACGACAGCGTGTACGCGCTTGCTGGCGATGGCACGCACCTTTTCGCGGGCACCGATGAGGGGGTCTGGCGCTACGATGGCGGATCCAACCAGCCCTGGGCTCATTTTGGGCTGGACGGCTGGAGCATCAAATCTCTGTTTTTCTGTGGTGATGGTTTCCTGTATGCAGGGGGGGAGTACCTGGAGGTCGGTACCGGTGAGCTGAAGGGCACCGGGGTATGGCGGTGCGACCTGGCAGGCGGAGGTCCCTGGAACAAGGTGGGCATGGAAGACTTCCGGGTCTTTTCTTTGAACTCCGACGGTAACCGTATCTACTCGGGCACCGAGGACGGGGTCTGGAGCTGCGTTCCCGCGGTGGATGCGGCCTGGACCCGTATCGGCCTGGAGAGCGATTTCGTCATTTCCCTGCTATTCCAGGGCACCTGCCTATATGCGGGAGGAAGGGATACCGGGTGGAACGGCATAGGCGTCTGGCGCTACGATTCTTCGACAAACTCGGCCTGGACCTGTATCGGCCTGGAGGGCAACAGTGCCCACTCCTTCTTCATCGATGGCAGCCGGCTTTACGCGGCGACGAGCAGCGGTGTTTTTCAGTGCGACCTTTTAGCTGGTGACCCTTCATGGGCGGTTGTCGGCCTCGATGGCGCTTTCGTCAACTCTCTCCTCTACCAGGGGACATGCCTCTTCACGGGCGGCGAGGATGGAGTGGGGGTCCGAGAGTACAGAACCTACGCCCACGGGGACAACGTGACCCTCACCGCCACCCCCAACGCCGTCTACCGCTTCCTGCGCTGGACGGAGGGCGGACAGACGGTATCCACCGAAAACCCCTACACCTTCACTGCTGAGAGGGACCGCAACCTGGTGGCGGAGTTCGCCCTGAATACCTACACCATCTCCTGCTCCGTATCCCCCGCGGGGGCGGGCACGGTGGAAGGGGCCGGCACCTACAACCACGGCTCCCAGGTGACCCTCACCGCCACCCCCAACGCCGGCTACCGCTTCCTGCGCTGGACGGAGGGTGGCCAGGTGGTATCCACCTCCAGCACCTACACCTTCACCGCCACCTCCGACCGCAA